>JAYTWO010000673.1:0-7051 GCA_043743415.1 Planctomycetota bacterium | reverse complement strand
GGACGGCTGGCAGGGTGGTGGGCGGGTGTGCCGGTGATCTTGTCGGGGTTGCGGGTGGCCGAGCGGGGGAAACGCTGGCATTTGTGGCTGGATCGCTGGACCGATCGGCTGGTGTCGCTCCATGTCTGTGTCAGCGAAGGAGTTCAGCAGTTCGCGATCACGCGCGGGGGGCTGCGGGCCGAAAAGCTCCGCGTGATCCCGAATGGCGTCGATGCCGAGAGGTTTGCGTCGGCCCCGCCGGTGGATTTGAGCCAGTTCGGCATCCCGGATGACGCCTGGACACTGGTGACAGTGGGGCGATTGAGCGTGCAGAAGGGGCACGACGAACTGCTGGGGGCAGTGGCTCCACTGCTGATCGAAGATCCGCAAATGCACCTGCTGATCGTGGGGGAGGGGCCGGAACGGGAGACGCTGGATTGGCTAGCGGACAGTTTCGGGGTCAGCGGGCAACTCCACCTCCCTGGCTTTCAGGCCGATATCCCGGGCCTCCTCAAAAGCTGCCAGGCGTTCGTCCTGCCCTCCCGCTGGGAAGGGATGCCCAACGCCCTGCTGGAGGCCATCGCAGCCGGTTTGCCGTGTATTGCGACGGATGTGGAGGGGGTGCGGGAGTTGTTGGCCGACGGGGCCGGGACAGTGGTCGCACCGGGGGACGATCTGGCCCTGCGCGAGGCGGTGCAGCGGGCGCGACACCAGATGTTGGGGACGGCCCCTTCAGAGGCGCAATCCGTGGTGCTCAAAAGTCATACGTGGGCCGTGATTTCGATGCAATATGAGGCCCTGTTCACAGAATGTCTACGTCCAGGGCCGGAATCAAGAGTCTGAAGACTGTACGCAGAAAGATTGTTGAAATTCCCAATCCGTAGGGGGGGCGCGACCTGCGTCGATCAGCGCCCCTCAAACCCACTCGGAGTGCGCGGATCGCGCTTGACCAGTCCGGAAGCGTTGATATTGTTTGCCCTCGTGGGGACCAGCACGGCAGAGTTCTTCGCGGGGCGATTCGCCTTGGGATGAATTGACGCAACTATTGCGTTCACTGAGTGTTGCGACTCACGTCCCACCTCCAGGAGGGTGGGGTTCCTGCACGGATGAATGCTGGAGAGCATACGTCCTCGCGGACCCGAGTTCCTCCACAAAACACACGGTCTCCCTTCCAATCTGAATGAAACAGCCTCGCTGTTTCACACCGACATCCGCCGGCTACCGGGCTTGCGGACAGGCGGCAAGACGCTTTGCCGAACAGTCGTGACTTGGGAATCCTTCCCCCAAGGCTCAAGCCACTCGCCCCATCATGTGGAAAGATTCCACACGGGACGAGTGGCTTCTGTTTTTTTGGTCCAGGTCTCTCTGGAACATCCATCAATCTCAGTCACAAGCTCCGCTGGGGACTGAATATCCGCGAAGCACCGCTTCGTTCGCCCCCCCCATGAACTCCCGCAAATGAAGAGACCTCCGATGTCTCACGAGTGCCCAGTTAAGGCAAGTGTGGTCTGCCCGACTGGAGAGCGAAGCTCCTGCTGACCCGCGAGCCAGGGGACGCGCAAACTGGCGTGAGCGGCTCGGCAGGAGCCTCGCCCTCCCGAGGACAGCAACCCCGCAAGCGAGTGCTGACCGATCACTAAAGAGCAGTGCTGGAACACGAATCTCCGCTGATCGACACTGATCCTGATCTGGATTAGCGTCGATTAGCGGAGATTCGTGTTCCCATTTCGCACCTCGCTCTGAAGCTCCGCGAGAGACGACATTTCGCCGAAGCTCTGCTTCGTTCGCCAACCAAATCGCTCCCGCATAATGAACAGACCTCCGAAGTCTCGGAAGACTTCGGAGGTCTGGATGACCGCTGATCGCTGAAAGCTGACAGCTACGCCGCTCCAGCAGTCCCTTCCTCCTGCCGCTCGCTCCGCATCCGCTCCGGCTCGACGCCATCCCGCCGCGCGACCTCGGACCGGCTCAGGATGCCCAGTTCCACCAGTTGGGCATCGGCGGCCCGTTCTCTCGGGCGATCGCGCGTGACCAGTTGCGGGAAGGCCCAACCGGCCTGGACCTGCTCGAAGAAGTCCTCGGGGAGCAGCCCCTGCTGGAGGGCGACCTCCATCACCCATCGCCACAGCCGGGTGAACTCCTGGGCGAAGAACTGCTGCTCGCTCTGAAAGAGTTTGACGGCGGGGCCTTCCGCCACCATCGTTGACGCATAATTCGCGTTCGAGGCATCGGAGGTCAGCATGAACTCCGGCAGCCCCACCCCAGCGGCCACGCTCAGTAATAGCAACCGACCCAGCGGGACGGCGTCGCCAAAATTCGTATCCGGTTGCAGGAACTTGATCTCGGTCGCCTGGTTCGTGGTCAGGATCGAACCCGGCTTAAATCTCTCGGTCCGCGGACCGCCGGACAGGCCGGAGCCGCTGGGGTCAGCTGCGGACTGGACCTGTTGCGGAGAGCCCTGGACCTTGCGCCAGAGGACGATCGAGGCTTGCAGCTTGCGGGCATGCAATTCGGTATCGATCCACTTTTCATAGCAGTCGAGCGTGCCGAGAATCGGGGCGAGGACGGTGACGCCGCGTTTCTGATTGGAGTCCACGCCGACCCGCGTATGCAAGATGTCGCTCGCCGGGATGCGCTCGGCGAGGCCGCCTTGCAAGTGGTCGATGCGAAGGTATTCCTGTGGCGACTCAACATCGTGGGGATCAGTGAGGATCCCCTGCGAGACCGGAAAGTCGGGGCAGGAGCCGATCGTCTCCGGGTCGAGGAATCGCACCGCAGGCGGCCACTGGTACTCCGAATACCGCCGCAGGAAGCACTCCCCGTCCCGCCACGAGCGACGAGCATGCTCGCGGAAGGAATAGTGCGTCACGTTCGCTGACAGAAAGTCACTCCACAACCGGTCCGCCAGTCCGAGCAGCTCACTCGCCGCTGCCTTTGTTCGAGCGTGATGAACCAGCTTCAACCCCGCCCCGGTGACATATGATTCCAGCAGTCGCAGCACGTTCTTCGCATGTGGATTCTGCGCGACCAATGTCCGGGCACGGCTGCGAAGGTCTTGTCGTTCACCGTCGGACATCGTCGCGCCCAGTTCGCCCACCGGTTGCCAGCGACCGGGGTCATCGGCAACGGGGTCGTGGGTTTCAGTCAGGGCGAGCAACTGCTCCTGGACTAGACGTTCGTGACGGGCCTTCAGACGGAGTGCAGCCAGCTTATCGCGGAGGAATTCAAACATCGGTCGGCGGTCCGGTTCGAGAGAGGAGCGGAGGAGTGAGCGTTTCAACGAATCCGATCCAGTTGCGCCGCTGGCCTCCATCAACCACCGGCAGTTCCTGCCGCAGAGGTCCGGTTGTCATCGGTTCAATTTGTGGGACTCTGGGCGGTAGTTGTTGCTCCGCACTGGGAATCAACCGGCGTGAGGCACCGTCGTGACTGAATCACTCAGCACACGGGCAACCGCTGATGGACTCGCGAGTTACAGCCTGTCCGGGTGAGTCAGGCGGGATGGCTGCAACGAGCGTTCACGCGCACGGCACCGGACCTGCTTGAGGAAAACTCAACGGCAGTGCGGTGAGTCTCACAACTTGTGACGATCCCACGTCACAACCTCACCAGTTCCACATATTCCGATTAGGCAAGGAATGCGTGGGCCGCGAGGGGTCTTCATGCTCCTCGAAGAACCCAACCGATCACACCTCAGTGGAGTCAACGGACTAGCTCCCCACATGGCTGAAGGAATCTGCCAACTCTGACGAGACCCCAAAGCCCCGTCCAGGACAGGTCCGCATGACAAAGCTCCTGATTCGCCTCGGTTTGTGTGTCGCCCTCTCCGTGGGCACCCACATCCCTGCCGACGATGCCATCACACCTCAGCCTTCGCTTCGGCGAACCGCTCAGTTGTCGGCCCTCGATCGCATCATGAAATCGGCTGTCGACATCCACACGGAGAAACAACCCGGTCCGGCGACCGTGTTGTTTAATACCGGTCGACCCAAGATCAACGGCATGGGCCCCGGGATCATCATTGATGAGCGGGGATATATTGTCACCAATCATCATGTGATCGATGGCGTCCAAGCGATTCAAGTCACGCTCGCCGACGGCACCGCTTACCAAGCCCGTGTGTTCAACTCGGACAAGATGACTGACTTGGCGATCATCAAGATCGACACGCCAACGAGTCTGCCCGTGATGCCGCTGGGCACCTCGTCCGACCTGATGATCGGTGAGGATGTGATCGCGGTCGGCAACGCCTTCGGCTGGAAGCACTCCGTGACCAAGGGAATCGTCAGTTCGATCGGACGCGATGTCGAGTTGAACGAAGAGCAGTCGTACAAGAACCTGATCCAGACCGATGCGGCGATCAATCCCGGCAACAGCGGTGGGCCGCTGGTCAACGCCGATGGGGACGTGATCGCCATCAACGTGGCCATTCGAGCCGGATCTCAGCGGATCGGGTTCGCGATTCCGATCGACGATGCCCGCGTCGAGATCGCCAAACTGATGAGCCAGAAGAACCCCGATGTGTTTCACGGCATGTCGACGTTCGATCACAAACGCGGATCGGATCGCAAGCTGATCGTCCGCTCGGTGGCTCCGAACTCTCCGGCAGAAGCAGCGGGGGTCAAACCGGGTGATGTGATCTTGAAGATGGGGCACACCGTCGTCGTCGACTCAGCCGACCTGGAACGGACCATGCTGGGCCGCGTTGTGGGAGACAAGCTGGACCTGATGTTCCGGCGGGAAGACAAGACCGAGACCAAGGCCCTGTCCCTGATGCTCAATCCCCGTGGCAATCGTCAGCCACAGCAGTACTCGGCCTCCAAGCCCACTCTGCCACCGCTGACTGTCACTCCCCCCCAAGCCCCTCCCGCAGCTGTGCCATTGCCATTGCCAGTGGCTCCCGCCATCGTCGCCACGGTCGCGACGGAAAAGTCCTGGGAGGTGTTGGGGCTGAAGCTGACCAGCATTCCGAACGGCACTAACCTGTTGGCGAACCAGCCGTACCGTGGGGGATTGCTGGTCACCGATGTCCGCAACACCAGCCCAGCGGACTCAAATGGGATTAAGAAGGGGGATGTGCTGGTGGGTCTGCATGTTTGGGAGACTGCCAAGCAAAAAGATGTCGATTATGTTCTCGACAACCCAGACCTGAAGACGATCAATCCCTTGAAGTTCTACATTCTCCGCGACGGCGAGACGCTCTACGGACACTTCCAGATTCCGCAGAACGCGGTCGTCAGCCGGGTCCAGGGGACCGAAGCGAACTGATTCGCTCGTCAGACTGAACATCGCCAAACGCCGGTGGGGTCGAAAGTCGACCTCACTGGCGTTTTTTTGTGTTCGCGGTCAGCGACCAGTGACCGGGTGGGGACAAAACGGGTGCATTCGCCGATTGGCTGTATCCCGGTCCAGTCACCCGACGCGTGAGCGAGGGATGCCGCGAGGCAGCGTCCGGCCTGGGCTGACCGACTGGTCGACGCATCTGCTGGGGGATGAGCTCTCGCAGAACATCGTGAGACGTACGCCCTCGCTGACGCGTCGGGTGACGGGTTCCCACACCGGACTCGACCGCGAGCGAGAGCGCTTCCCCGGTGAGCGGCTCGATCTCGCCAATGGGCGAAGGCAGCCGGACAAAACCATCTTCCGTTGTCACCGAGGGGCCGCTGCGGGACAATGCGATGGCGTTGACCTCCAGCGACCTGGCCACTGATCCACATCCCGACCCGCCTCTGTTGCTCTCATGGCGAAGACACTCTCCGAATATCTCGACCTGCTCGATGAGCGGTCGAACCTGATCTTCCCCAAGGCTCCTCGCCCCAAGCCGATCCAGGCCACCCCCGCGATCAAGCCGCTCCCGGACACCAAGGTCGTCCTGTGGAGCGTCTACGGGACACTGCTCGCCATCGACTCCGGACGCCTGCTGCACCAGCACCCGCAAGAACTCCGGATGCAGATCGCCCTCCAAAAGACGATCGAAGAATTCAAGATGTGGTTCAGCATGTCCCGCAAACCGGGGCAGCCGTGGGTGTACATGCTCCAGCAGTACAACAGCATCATCGAGGAGCTGCGGATGGTCAGTCCCGTCAGCAAAGGGGACACGCCGGAGATCGACTCCGCATCCGTGTGGGCCAAGCTGATCGAGCGGCTGCAACGCAACGAGTACACCTGGGACGAGAGCCTGTACGGCGGGCGGGAGGCGCTGGCAGCCAAGGTCGCGTACTTTTTCCATGCCATGCTGCAAGGAACCGATGCGTTCCCGGGCGCTGCCGAGACGCTGGCCCGGCTGCCACAAGCCGGGATTCGTCAGGGGCTGCTGGATGATGTCCAGCAGTTCACGCTGGCCCAACTGGTTCGCGCCATGCGGAAGCAGGGCGGCGAAGGGAACCTGGCAGCCCTGTTCTCCCCCGAGCTGTCGGGCCTCTCCTATCAGTTGGAGGTCCGCAAGCCGTCCCCCTCTTTGTATGCCACGGTCGCCGCGCGGTGTGCCGCGCGGGGGTTCGAACCGGGGCATGTGCTGTACCTCACGAACCGCCTGACCGACGATCTGGGGATGGCCAAGCGGGTCGGCTTCCGGACCGGCCTGATGGTCGTTGACGAGTCGTGTACGGAACTCTCCTCCGCCGACCTCAAGAACCCCGAGTACCGCCCCGATCGGTTGCTCACCGATCTGCGGCAGGTGCTGGACATCGTCGGGGCGTAAGGGAACTGGTTCGAAACAAGAAGTGTCGCCTTTCGCTCCGCGAAAGGACGTTCTTTCGCGCAGCGAAAGACGACTCAGAAGGATTCACACAGCCTCAGCTGGATGAGCCAGCCGGGTTGCTCCGTCATCTCCGAGGGGGTGCGTTTCCGCCGAACCCGTGCCAGAAACCCAGTGAATCACCTTGTGAAACACGAGATTAGACCATCGAGAAGATTTTCTGGGAATTGCTCTTCACAATCAGTAACCCGGCGATACGAACACTCCACCGACATTTATCCCCCAGGGCCAGCGCGTACTATTCCGTGATCCCCAGCACTGTTTCGAGCAGGAACGCATCGTTCCAGGCGCAGCTGCGGCGTTTCATGACGGTGC
>JAYTWO010000672.1:0-13004 GCA_043743415.1 Planctomycetota bacterium | reverse complement strand
GCGCCAACCGTCCGCGCGCGTACTTGGCCCCCTCGCTGTCGGGGTGCTTCCAGCGGCAGTTGTTGTAGCTGATGAACGCCTGGCGGTTGTTGCCTTGGGTGCGGTAACTCTCACCGGCCCAGAAGTAGGCATCGGCACACAGTGTGTCCTTGGGGAACACTTCGGTGAACTTGTCGAACGCCTTCCCTGCCAGCGGGTACTTCTTGGCCTTGAAGTAGCACTGGCCGATACGGAACGCCATCCGCGGCGCGTTGGCGTGCGACTCGAACCGCTCCAGGAATTTCTCACCCACTTGGGCGGCGACTTCGTACTTCTCGTGTTTGTAGAAGTAGTCGGAGATGCGAATCATCACGTTCGGAATCAGCGGACTCTTGGGATGCGTGGCGGCGAGCGTCACATAGGCTTCCAGGGCTTGATCGAAATCACCTGCCTGTTCATAGCACTGAGCCATTTTGTACTGCGCATCGGGGGCCAGGTTGTGATCGGGATACTGACGCAGAATCGTGTCATACGACTTGATCGCCTCGTCCCACTGGTCGAGTTCCTGAGCGAACTGCCCCGAGAGGTAGATGATCCGCGGTGCGTACTTCGGATCGGGATAGTCCTCCATCACCTCCCGCAGGATTCGACGGCCCGCTTCGAGGTCGATCTTCTTCTCCGAATCCCGCTCCAGAGTCTTGTGACTCTTGAAGAGTTCGAAGTAGCTTTCGGCGATGCGGAATTTGGTCTCCACGGCCAGACCTTCATCGTGGAATGTCTTGCTGAACGCCGCCACCAGACCATCGGTACCCACGACGACCGGAAGCACGCTCTTCTGTTCGAGCGTTCCCGTTTCCGTACTGGCTGCGAGATCGACAAAGCGGACCGTGACCTGATCTCCGAAATAACTTTCGATAACCGGGTCGGTGGGATTCAAATTCCCCGGTGTCGGCTTCTCGACGGCCTTGAGTTGCAGCGAACCGGTGAAGACGCCGCTGTGATCGAGCGTCTCTTCCACCTTGATCGATTCCTTCTCGCCCAGCTGCGTGGTGATCTCGACGGTGGCGAAATCGCGAGTGTCGGTGATGTCCAGGTCAGCATCGGTCACCTTCAAGTACAACCGCTCGCCGACGTGTTGGTGGGTGATCTCTTTGTCGTACTCGCGATCAGTGACCCGCAACAGTCCATTGGAGACCAACCGCCCGGTGGCGGACGAGTTCACCGGTTGGCCTTGCGGGTGACGATCGTCCTTGTAGGTCGCCGTCACGATGTCCTTGCCCGCCAGATTGAGCACGCGCGTGACCAGATTGGCATTCGCGTTGTCGCTCGACAGCGCGTCACCGAGTCGCACCTTGCCGACCAGGTCGCGCGGCATCTCGGTGATGACCGGCACGACCGCGGGGCTGTTCTTGCCTCCGAGTTGCAGGATCACCTGTCCGATAAATCGCCCCTCGTCCAGAGCCAGTCGATCCGCCGCCGAGCCCGCGAGATCGGAGTACTTGGCGGAGATGTGACATTCCACATCGACGGTCGCTCCATCGGTGGTCGTCAGTGTCACCAGAGCTGTACTCCGGCTGTCTTTGGCGGAGTCGGGGTCGATCACTTCGACGGTGAAGGGGGCTTCAAACGCGACACGCGCGACGGGCGGTGCCTTCTTCTGCTTGGGCAGAACCAGAATCTGCGGGGCGGCCTTGCTCTCCGGGGGAGGCGGCACAACTCGCGTTTCCAGGACTCTCACCACGGCCGATGTCGGCTTTGCCACGTACACCACTTCTTCTCGGGGGACCGAGTGGCCGGGGAACGTGTTGTGAGTATCGAGGTAGCGGAGCGTGATTTGGTCGCCGGCTTTGACCTGGATCTTGCCCGCTGCGGCCATCGCTGCGGTATCGACCTCCTTGGTGAACGTCCCGGTGTTGGCTTCCGTTTCGGTGGCCTCCAGCGCGACGACCTGGCCATTGGTCAAGACCACCTCGAAGGGCAGTGTGTCGCGCTGATCGGTGCGGTCTTCGTCGTAGTCCACAATCTCGACAATGATCCGATCGCCGGGGTCGATTCGCTTGAGTTCCTTACGCACGGTGAACACCGCACCGTTGTTGGCCTTGTCGAAATCGAAACTGATCGCCCGAATCGCCGCGTTGTAGTACGTGGCCTGCAGCTTGCCCACGAGCAGTTGACTGCCCGCCAGTTCGTTCAGCGTAATCTCATCGGTGTAGTTGGCCATGACATTGTCACCGCCCGCGATTTCCAGGGTGTCGTTCGCTGCCAGAGTCAAGACATCCTCCTGGGTCGGGATGTAAAGTTCGTCTGGCTGTTGGCCACCGACCTCGACGTTGCTGATCGCGAGTGATTCTCCGATGTACTGATGGCAGACGAACCGCACGAAGCGGAGGTCATGCGGAGGGAAGCGGAACTCCCAACTGGTCGTGTCGACGATCACGCTCGGTCCCGTGGCGGGGCGGAGAGAAATCTCCTTCAGCGCCATCAGTCCCGCTCCGCCGATCTCGACGGGGCGGATCGACAGCGACTTCTTGCCGGGCTGATCGATCAGCACCGTCGCCACACGCACCCGGCGGAAGTTGGCCCAACCGCCGGTGTTGGGCACCTTGACCTCGACGAGTTTGTCGCCGACGAAGATCAGAAAGCGGCCCCCGTCCCCTTCGTGGGAGAGATCCAGCCAGATCTCATGCGGCCCCCCGCGTGTGGCCTCAAAGTCCCACTGCACCGTGTCGTCCGGAGACTGCCAGTAGCCAATGACATCCACTCCGTTGGCGGCCTGGACCCCGAACTGCTCCGTCTTTTTGGTGTATTTCCCTTCCTTGAGCAGCAGCGGGATCGACGCCACAGCAGGTGGTGGAACCACGGCTGCGTCGGCGGGTGGCTCTGTGGCGAACTTGGTCAGATCAAAGTCCGAGGCCCGGAAGGGCAACAGCACGACCTCTTCGGAAGTCAGGCTGGCTCGGGCCAACTGGGCCTCCACGGGTGTCGCCCCCGCTGCCGAAGCGGAGAATATCGAGAGATTGTGAGTCCCCGCCGAGAGCCACAGATCGACACTCCGACCGCCCTCGCCGACGGGGAGTTCCAGAATGCCGTCGATCAGCAGAGCTGTCTTGCCCCCGCGCACGACGATGCGGACCGCGCCGTCCTTGGGCTGCACAAACTGACCCTGCCACAGTACGGTGTAGGGGGTGGCGACATTTTCACCCTCGGGCGGACGCTGCCATAACAGCGTCTCAGCGGCGACCTCTTCGAAGGGCTTGCCATTCTTGTTGAGTGCGACGACCTGATCCCAGGTGGTGAAGTCCGTGTGATTCCCGGCATACACGCGGCGGGTCATCTGCCCATATTCGGCGACGAGGGCTGGAGCCGGTTCGCGCTCGGGATGACTGGCGATGCGGAACCAGAACTGGCCGTCCTGGCTCCCCAGCAGGTCACCGCGCACGGGGGCTTGTTTCGTCGCATCGGGAGTCACGAGCTTCGTGCGCGAGACTGATCGCAGATCCTTCATATCGATCGACAGCCACTTCGGTGTCGCTCCGTCCGGCTCACTCATCCAGTACGTCTTGGGATCGCGATCGATCGACATCAGGGCGCTGTGGTCGATGCCGGTGTCGCTGGCCAATGCGCCAGCGGGCAGGTCGCCCGACTTGGCCACTCCCTCGAATATTCCCGTGTGCGGTCCGGTCTCCTTCAATGCGGTCTGAATCTGATCGCCACTGTCGGCGGTGAGCTTGATCACCACTTGATCGATGTCGCCAGACAGATCCCGATCGGCATCCTTCACTCGCAGGTAAATCGGATTTCCGGGCTTGATCTGATTGGCGGGACGCACCTCGGAGACCCGCTTATCGTTGCGGGCATTGGCTTCGCGTTCCAATTGCTCACTGAAGGTCTCTTGTTGGATGTCTTCAATCCGGCTGCTGGAGATCTCAAACTTCGCGTTGTCGGCCACCGCGATTTCGACATCCGACAGCGGCACGTTTTTGAAGTCGGCTTTGAACTCATCCGGATAGTCGCACTTGATGATGTCCTTGCCGGTCAGTTGCAGGACGTGATCGTCTTTCGTCGCCTGGCCCAGGCGAGTCTCCAGATCGGCACGAAACAGGCCCTTGCCCGCTCCCGAACCGACCAGGTAGATCATTTCCGAATCGCCGCCCGGCAGTGTGGTGACACGAACGGGAATGCGATTGTGGCCGCGACTGATCCCCAGATCGCTGTCATGGACCACGACGGAGAGAGCGGTCCCGGGGATGTGCCGCCGCTTGCTGGTGCGACCGAGTCGCCCGACCGTCCGTAACAGGTTGAGCTGATCGATGTAACGCTCTTCGGCCCCGTACACTTCGGACAGGTTAAAGAGTGCCTGATTGGCGAGATCGATGTTGGGGACTCGCTCCAGCACGCTGCGCAGAATGTCGCGGGCCTCATCCCGATCCCCGCGACGAAACGCCAGCACGCCGCGCAGGAATTCGGCCCGCACAACGACATCGATTTCGGGCCGACGCGCCAGCTTCTCGAACACCAGTTCGGCCTGGTCGAACACCTTTTGTGCGAGGAACGTCTCGCCGATTCCGAATTCCGCATCAATGGCTTGAGGCGTCGTGGCATAGCGGTTGACGACGGTCGTGTATTCCGCGCGCGCCACGTCATACCGCCGGGCGTTGAAGAAGTTCTTCGCCAGCAACAACTGCATGCGGGCTTTGACGGTGTCCTCCATCTGGGGCGACTCGCTATAGGTCACGAGCCAGCCGCGCAGCACCTCTTCGACATAATCGTGGGCGGCATCGGTCCCCGTGACCATGACCCGTTCGCAGATGAACATCAGCAGGTCGGGCGGGAGCTGGTTGCGGTTCTGGTCGAACAGCGCCTTGTTCGCGAGATAGGCGTCAAACGCCATCCGCTCATCGCCCAGACGGTAGTACATCGCCGCCTGCATGAGCGGAGCCAGCGGACTGGAATCGTCGATCGTCAGTCCCACCCCGCCCATCCGCGAGAGGGCCTGCGTCGCCAGATCGCGGACCGCCTTCTTGCGGGCCTCGTCCACGTTGGGGATGTTGGCCAGCATGCCGGTCGTTAACACGGCGGCGGACACGAAGTCCTTCTTGGCGATTGCCGCGACCGCAAACGGCGAGACGCGATCCCAGTCGTAGTATTCATTTCCCAGAGCGTAAGTCGCCCGTTGCAGGTCGAGCAACCGGGCCATCTTGGCGGCGGGGTCGACCGGCGTCGCGGACAGCAACTCCAGGTTCGCCGCTGCCGACGCGGGTTGCACCTGGAAGTCGCGAATCGCGGTGATGAACTGCGTCTTGATCTCAGGCTTCAGTTCCACATTCGCTCGGATCGTATCGAGCCACGAGGCGAGGCTTTGAATCTCAATTCCCGACGGGCGCAGGGGCCGCTCGATCTGGCGTGTCCGCGTCTCGCGCAGCACTCGCTCAAAATTGGCCACATCCCCCGCCTTGAGATACTCGTCGGCCAACCACTGCGCGAACGTTCCGTAATAATCGTTGTCATACTTCAGCTGTTCCTGGATGAAGGCCATCCGCTGCTGCGGCTCCTTGATCCGAGCGAGCAGACGCGAGGCACACTGATACGAATCGGAATATGACCGGTTGAACGAGACATGAATCGTCCAGTACTCGACCGCTTCTTTTTCCAGACCCATATTGAGCAGGTGATCTCCGGTCCCGACGGCATAGGTCGCATCGTGCCCGAATTTCTGCTGGGCCTGCTGCATCCAAGTCCAGGTGGCCCGCGCGAGAGCCGCCGAGACGGTGAGGTTCCTGTCCGCCGCGATGAGCAGCCGTCGCCAGTCATCGCCGTTCGATCGCTCCGGAGGAAACTTGAGCAGGTGCTCGGCAGCGGCCTTCATGTCCTCGGGCTTGCCGTAGTCGGTCGAGGCTTCCAGCCACCACGTGGCCACCTGATAGTCCATCGGGAACCGCGTGACGTACTGGGCGTAGATGCGAACATTCTCGCCACGCTTGTTTCCCGGAGCGTAATGCCGGAACCACTCGGACTGCGTCTGCAGCAGTGTCCGCGCGGCATCATCGCTCAACGCATTGAAGGTCGCGGGCTGCAGCATCTGATCCCGGATGGCCTCGCCGGGCCCGTGTTGATTGTATCGCTGATCGATCCACGCGGTCATCACGGGATCGGCGTTCGCCTGCTTCAGTGACTCGGCGGCCATGTTGGCCCGCGCTGCGTAGTCCTTGTTCTGCCGGGCGGCGGCCACCCAAGTCTCGACGGAATCTCGCAAGGCTGCGATGTGTGCGTGCTGCTTTCGCGCCGCCAGGATCACAGCCAAGTCCGCGCGAAACTCGTTGTCGTCAGCGCAGTTGTAGAGCAGCCAGTCCACGGCCCCGGTGGTGTAGGTATCGTTGCTGGGCGACTTCGTAATCAGATCCCGCAGGACGGCCTTCGTCTTGGGGATGTCCTTCAGACGGTCGCGATAGAGGTCGAACGCCAGCGCGTAGCGAAGGTAGTACGTTCCCGGCTTGTTCTGACCGATCGCCTGGACCAGACTCTGCTCTGAATCGGCCAACTGAGGCGGCTCATCCCCGTTTTGACGAGCAAAGATCTGGGCATTGCCGTTGGTCAGCGGATCGTCGACCAGCACCGATTTGAAGAGCGCTGCGCCACGCGGCTTCTCGCCATTCGCGATACAGGAATTCGCGAGGTAACTGATCCCATGAAAGCGATCAGGCCGGAGTGGGTACTTCTGGACGTACTGATTGACCAGCGGCTCCAGTTCATTCGGCTTGGCAGCGGCGTGATAGAGCCGGTAGATCAAGTTGTAGTGGACGTATTGATCGTCTCGAATCGCGCGGGCCTGTTGCAGACTCTGCGCGGCGTTGACCTGCTGGCTGATGTTGCCGTGGTTCTCGGCCATCTGGAGATGCAGCGAGCGTTGCGACTCCGGATCGCCCGCCACACCCTTCTGGAAAATCTTCGTGCCGACCGCGCTGCTCTTGGCCCAGTGCCCGATCCGGCGATAGTCGTTGAAGCTCTGCACTCCGACCTCACGAGCAAACTCGCCAGCTGGTAGTTTGTCCAGCATCTGCTCACCCAGTTCGGCAGCGGCACTAATCGTGTCGGTGCTGCCTACAGAATTGAAATACTGCATCGCGGTGACGCCATAGCGACGACCAATCTCGGTGGGCCCTTGCCTGAGCCAGACGACGCGACAAGCCTCAGCGGATTTCAACCGGTCGTCCAATTGCTGGAGCGAGTCGGCCAGGCGGACTTCCAGAGCCGGGCACTCCGCTGCGGTGGGGTAGCGGGCGAGAAACTGCCGCACCGTCGCTGCCAAGTCTTTGTTGCGCGACAACCCCTGCTGAGCGTCGATCAACTTCAGCATCATCGCGCTGTGACGAGGGTCCGTCGGATGCGAGGCCACGAACTTCTCGGCGACGCGCACCAGACCAAACAACCGTCCGTCACGGTAGTAGAGGTCGGCCAGCTTCACCATCACTTCGGCGGCTTCGGGCGTGGAGTCCTTGAACTTGCCGAGGTCCGCCTCCAGCACAGCCGCCTGTTGCCCGACGGCATCCACGACGGCATCCACGACGGGCGGTTCCTGACCATTCGCCGCACGCAGCGACGCAGCCAGCAGGCCCCACACCAGAACAAGATGGAATCGCTTCATGATTCTCACTTCTCACAGAATCGACAGACAGCCGCATGAGCACGAACTCACCAACACACCCGAAGCCTCAAGTGTCTGAGACGCCGGGGACTCGGCAAACTCATTTGTCCGCCTTGGCCAGTGCTTCAGAAATCTTCTTGGCCTCGGCCGCCAGCGGGCTTTCGGGGAACTCGCTGATCAACTGCTCGAACCGCTGTTGGGCTTCTGCCCGGCGGTCCATGCGGAACAGGCAGCGGCCATAGTTGAACAGAATCACATCCAGAAACTTGGCGTCGGGATGGTTGTCCAGGACCGTTTCAAACGTGTCGATGGCGCGGGCATAGTCCTTTTGGATGTAGTAGTAGTTGGCCATCTTGGCCACCGCCTCGCCGACGCGACCGCTTTCGGGGAACTGATCGTAGACCCGCTTGAATTCCTGGAACGCACGGTCTCGCAACTGAGCGCCCGCTTCCCCGGGGGATTTGCTGGCCAGAGTCTCGTAGCATTCCGCCACTCCGAACTGGGCCTCGCCCCGCAGTTGACTCGTCTGCATGCCGACGAGTCGACTGTAAACCCCGATCGCACGCTCCAGGTTGCCCTGCTTCCGCGCGACCTCGGCCAGTCGCAGCAGCGCGTCGTCGACGAAGCCGCTGTCCGGGAACTCGCTCTGCAAGCGTTCACACATCGCCGCCGACAACTCGAGTTTGTCCATCTCGAAGTAGATGTTCCACAACTGGACGTAGAGTTGTTCGAGTTGGCTCCCCCGCACGCGACGGGCATCGTCTGCGATCTCCTCGCACACGGCGAGGGCCTGGGCGTATTTTTCGTTGGCCTTCGCCTGCAGGCCGAATTCCTTGTAGCGATTGGCGATTTGGGTGAGCGCGTCCGCCGTACGGATTTGTGTCTGGATCCTCAGTTCCTGGTCCGAGATTTCGGCCTTCGTGACCCGCACGCCGCCGATGTTTCCTTCCAGGCAGCGGGAGACCGCCTGCACCTGCCGCGTTCCCTCGCGGCTGTGAATTTCGTCGAGATAGACCAGTCGCACTTCGTCGGAGGGTAACGCCTGCAACACGTCATCGTTCGGTATGATCACGTCGGCCTTGACCAGCGAGACCGTGGCTTGGAAGAGTCCCGTATGGATCGACGTGTCTTCCACGGCGGGCTTCGCGGGAGTGGCAGGGGAGACGGCCACAACGGGCTTCGCGGGGACGGCCACTGTCGGCTTCGCGGGAGCGGCAGCGGGGACGGCCACAACGGGCTTCGCGGCTGCGGGTGGACTCGGGAGCGGCGCTGGATCGGGGGACGACTTGATCACCGCCGGGCGATCTGTCGCCAGTGTTTGCGGCTTGGTTTCCGTCAACGCGACCTTCACCGAATCGACTAACTTCCAACGATCGATCTCCGGCAAAGCCGGGTCAGTTCCGACCTCGCCCGGCATTGGGGCCACAGCCGGAGGAGCCGATGTGGCAGGCAGCTGGGTGCGGGCAATCGCCTCGGCTTCAAGTTCCTCGTCCGTCTTGAGGCGATACAGCTGGGCGGTCGCCTCAATGCGATCGGCATTGGCGGAGACATCTCCATCGGCATCAATGATCCGCAGATTGACTCCCTTGCCGAGGACCGCGCCATTGACCGTCTCCGAGAAGGCTCCATTCGTGATGGCAGCCATCGCGGTGCCCACGACCAGCACTTCTTTCAGGACATTCGCATTCAACTTCTTATCTGCCGTATGTTCGTCGGTGTACTTGACCTCGACCTTGTCGCCACCGTGTACCTCCAAAGTGCCGTTGTTCGGAATGGGGTGGCCCAGCCGAGTGGGAGTTGACCCGACGACCAGACGCACATGCCGACCGACGGGAAAGCATTCGACGATTTCTTCATCGCCACTCGTCGCTTTGCACGTCACCTTGACGGCTTGGTTCGGCTCCAATACCGCGAGGTCCGCATCCTCGATCCGCACGAACAGACGCTTGCCCGCTTCGAGCTTCTCGGCTTTCCCAATCTCGCCGGAAAATGTCGTCCCGACCTTTTCCAAAGCCTGGATCGCACGGCTGTAGTGGCCCAGTTCAAAATGCCCCAGACCGATGTAGTAGTACGCCTCGTTAACCTGCGGGCTGACCGGAAACTTTTCGATGACATCCCGCATCACCTGGAACGATTTGCCGAAGTTGCGGGCGTGATAGAAGCAGACTCCCAGCTTCAAGGTCGCCTCAGCCCGCTGCTCTTCGCTTGAGTTTTCCTCGACGGCGGCGGCCTCGAAATGGACTCGAGCGCGGTCGTAGACCCGCTCGCGATCCAGGAAGTAGTTGCCCAGTTTCAGATGAGCGTCGAAGCGGAGTCGGCTGCGCGGATAGCGCTCGATGACCGACTTCCAAATCTCGACGGCCTTGGTGGCTTCGTTGGCATCGAGGCGCGCATCGCCCGCTTCGATCAGCTTCTTCGCGGTTCGATCTTCCACGATCGAACCGCGCACCACCGTGGTGCCGGGTTCTTCCACCGGGGCTGCGGGAGCCTGGGCCAGGAGCGGAGTGCCAATGAACAGAACCAACAAACCCGCGAGTGCCTGACGCATCACAAACCGCCCCCCATGAATGGTTCTCTCCCAATCCTTTGGGGTACAGAATCAGACCACGTTAACGATGGCAGAGAAGCCCTTGCAACTCTCGTCCCATCGACTGCTCGCCACGACCGATGACGCGAGTCCCAGGAGACTTCCGAAGACTCCGGAAGTCTGGCGGGTACGTCTTCACCGACTCTCGAAAAAAATAGCTGCGAGTGACCAGTGGACACTCGCAGCTGTTCCTCATTCGTTTGCGGATCGTTCGAGGAACACCTTCTGGCGGCTCAGCCGAACAAACCGGTGATCGGCGTTCCCTGATCGACCAGCTTCATCGGTCGAGCCAGAGGAGTCATGACTTCCTTGTTGGGGTTGATCCCCAAGGCATGGCAGATCGTGGCGTGGATGTCCTGAACCTTCACGGGCTGATCCTTCGCCTCGGCTCCATCTTCGTCCGAAGAACCGTGGACCATGCCGCCCTTGATGCCGCCGCCCGCCAGGAAGCAGCTGAACACCGAAGCCCAGTGATCGCGACCCACATCCTTATTGATGCGCGGGGTGCGACCGAATTCGCTGAGCATGATGACCAGCGTCTTCTTGAGCATGCCCGTCTCGGCGAGGTCGCTGATGAGCGAAGCCAGCGCGGGGTCCATGACCTCGCCGTGATCTCGCATCGCATCGAAGTTGTTCGTGTGAGTGTCGAATCCACCCCGGTTGACTTGCACAAAGCGGACACCCTTTTCCACGAGCCGCTTGGCCAGCAGAGCCCCGCGACCGAAGGGGGTGTTGCCGTAGCGTGCCAGTGTCTTCGGGGATTCCTTCGACAACTCGAAGGCTTCCAGGGCGGGGCTGCGCATCAGCGAGACGGCTTCCTCGATCGAGGTCTCCGTCGAACGCAGACGCGCATCGGTGCTGTCCCCGGTGAAGCGCTGGTTGTACTTGGCCAGCGTCTCCAGTCGCTTGTTGCCGCGCACCTCCACGATCCCTTCCGGGAAGGCCAGGTAGGGGTCCTTGTCTCCCGGATTCGAGACGTAATACGCCTCGCACTTCTGGCCGAGGTATCCGGCTCGTGGAGCCTGCCCACTGATGCTGATGTAGGCGGGCAGATCCCCGAGATTCGGCAGCTCATGCGTGACCACCGAGCCAATGCCGGGATTCACCAAGTTGGGGAACGGCAGGTAACTGGTCTGGACGTGATGGGTCGCCCGTCCGTGGTCCCCTTGCGTCCCCGCAATGGATCGAATCAAGGCACAGTGGTGCATCTGGTCCGCCAGCCCCGGGAAGATCTCCGAGATTTCAATCCCCGAAGCACTCGTCTTGATCGGGCTGAGTTCACCAGCCGTGGGCCGACCCGGCTTTGGATCCCAGGTGTCGATGTGCGACATCCCGCCGCCATTCCAGAACAGGATCACATGCTCGGCCTTCGCGGCATGATCCTTCCCCGTTTCGGCCAGCAGGCCCTTGACACTCATCCCCAGCAGTGTGGCACTGCTGGCTCCCATGAACAGACGACGAGACAGTTGGTAATCGAGGCAGCCGGACAGCATGGAAAGACTCCCTTTCGGTGGGGATGGAACGAGGTGTGCGGTTCAGATTTGAGGTCGGAGGTGGCGCGAGTGACAACACTCAGCGCTCAGTGTGTTCAGGGCAGGAAGCGGAATTCGTTGCAGTTGATCAGCACCCAGCGAAGATCGGCCATACCATCGAGTACGGTCGCCCCTTCGGCGATCACGGTCTTGGCGTCGGCCATCTCTTCCGTGGTGGGATTGCGGGTCATGATCTCGCGGTAAGCCAAGCGAATGGCTTCATCCAGATTGGCTTTGCTCCCTTGCAACAGAGCATACATGGGCTCCAGATCGCCGACGCGGGCCGCTTCGTTGATTAGCCGTCCATTGAGCATCATCAGGGCTTGCCGCATTGAGGCACTGTCGTCTCGCAGATCACCCAGATCTGAACGGTTCGGTTGGCCGAAGACGCGCAAGAAGTGCCCCTCGGGAGCTGGCGACTGCATCCGCAGGGACGAATTGAAGAACGGATTGTCGTCCACAATCCGAGTCACTTTTTGATCTTCATACTCGGTCGAATTCCGCATCATCCGCTGTTGTTGCATCCGTTGGGCTTCAATTTCTTCCTTCGACATCGCCTGCATCGCGTCGAGGGCGACCTCTTCCTCCTCGCTCTGTTCCTTCAAGAGCGAGGTGAAGTCGAGTTCGATGGCCTCTTCGAAGGCGTACTCGCCGCCCCCCGCCATCGCCTCGCCGCTCGCCATCGCCGCCATTGCGGCTGTCCCCTTCAACGGAGCGAAATTGTTCGGCTTGCCAGCCTCGCCGGGTTTGGTGCCTTTCGGCACTCGGACGAATTCATGGATCGTGCGTTCGTTCTTGCCGGGGCTGTGCTTGGGCTCGAACAGGTGTCCCGCAGTGACCACGCTGTCGTACAGAGATTCGGCAATCATCCGCCGCACCGGTGTGGCGAGGAGTTGGGTTTCCAGTTCGACTCGCGTGATCTCGTCACTATTCGGGGGAGCGTGCCCCCGCTGATAGGCGTCGCTGGTGACAATCAGACGCACGAGAGTCCGCAGGTCGTAATCGCTAGCCACGAATTCTTCCGCAAGATAGTCGAGCGAAGCAGGCATGACCGGCTTGTTGTCGTCTCGGAAATCATCGACCGGCTCGATAAACCCACGTCCCACCAGAGTCTTCCAGACTCGATTGACCAGCACTCGCGAAAAATACTTGTTCCGGGGGTCGGTGATGCTGGACGCCAATTGCTCGCGTAGTTCGCTCGGCTTGAAGAGCCCCTTCTGAATGTCGATCTGCCGAATGTCGCGCTTCGAGTCCGCGAGTGCCA
>JAYTWO010000671.1:0-8175 GCA_043743415.1 Planctomycetota bacterium | reverse complement strand
TGAAGATGGGGGCCTTGGGGGTGCTTTCGGGGTCGGGGGCGAAGTAGCCGGTGCGTTCGAATTGGACGGCTTCGCCGATGGGGGTGGTGGCGAGGGCGGGTTCGATGAGGCCTTGGAGGGTTTCGAGGGAGTTCGGGTTGAGGTCGGCCATTACGTCGCCTTCGGCGCCTGGGTCGGGGCGGGTGAAGAGGGTGTTGTAGAGGCGGATTTCGGCGGGCACCGCGTCGGCTTCGGCGAGCCAGTGGATGGTGGCTTGGACGCGGCGGCCGTCTGGGGCGTTGCCGCCGTGGGTGGCGGGGTCGTAGGTGCAGCGGAGTTCTGTGACTTCGCCGGCGGCGTTCTTCACGATGCTGCGGCAGGTGATGAAGAAGCCGTAGCGCAGGCGGACCTCGCGGCCGATCGAGAGGCGGTAGAACTTCTTTGGCGGGTCTTCCATGAAGTCGTCCCGCTCGATGTACAGCTCGCGCGAGAAGGGGACTTGCCGCGTGCCAGCGGTGGCGTCCTCGGGGTTGTTGACGGCGTCGAGTTGTTCCGTCAGGTCGGCGTCGTAGTTCTCGATCACCACCTTGATCGGACGCAACACCGCCATCCGTCGCTCGGCCCGTTTGTTGAGGTCGTGCCGCAGCGCATTCTCCAGCACGACCATATCGGTCAGACCGTTGTACTTCGTCACCCCGATCTCGCCACAAAACGCCCGCAACGACTCCGGCGTGTAACCCCGCCGTCGCAGTCCGCAGAGCGTCGGCATCCGGGGGTCATCCCAACTGCTGACGAACTTCCCCTGCACCAGTTCCAGCAGCTTGCGCTTGCTCATCACTGTGTAGGTGAGGTTGAGCCGCGCGAATTCATACTGGTGCGACGGGAAGATGCCCAGCTTCTTGATGCACCAGTCATACAGCGGGCGGTGGGCATCGAACTCCAGAGTGCAGATCGAGTGTGTGACCTGCTCGATCGAGTCGCTCTGGCCGTGGGCGTAGTCGTACATCGGGTAGATGCACCACGAATCGCCGGTCCGGTGGTGGTGGGCTTTCTTGATGCGGTACAGCAACGGGTCACGCAGCAGGAAATTCGGCGAGGCCATGTCGATCTTGGCCCGCAGCACGTGCGCTCCATCCGGGAACTCGCCTGCTCGCATCCTCCGGAAGAGGTCCAGATTCTCGGTCACAGGGCGATCGCGATGGGGGCTGTGCGTGCCCGGCACGTTCGGCGTCCCGCGCTGCTGGCTGATCTCCTCGCTGGTCTGGCTGTCGACGTAGGCCAGACCGAATTCAATGAGCTTCTCGGCCCACAGATAGAGCTGTTCGAAGTAGTCGCTGGCATAGAACAGCCCGTCCCACTGGAAGCCGAGCCAGCGGACATCGGCCTGAATCGACTCGACGTACTCGGTCTCTTCGGTCGTCGGGTTGGTGTCATCAAACCGCAGATTGCACTTCCCGCCGAACTCCTTGGCGATCCCGAAGTTCAAGCAGATCGACTTGGCATGTCCGATGTGCAAATACCCATTCGGCTCCGGAGGAAACCGCGTCTGCACCCGCCCGCCATGCGTCCCGGCAGCGACAGCATCGGCCACGATCTGGCGGATGAAGTCCAGCGGACGCTCAGACGGGGCAGGAGTGGGCAACGAATTCGGCACAGCTTCAGACATGACGGTTCCACCGACGACAAGAGTTCCAGGCGAGCGCCCGTAGAATAGCAACCTGCGGAATTCCAGACACGGGAGAATTTGCGGCGGTGCATGGCCGTGTGCATTCGCTCATTGGCGGTATTCAGGATCAGTCACCCGACTCGCCAAATCGGGAGATCCCTCACACATCATTCCCAGTCCACAGCCCTGTACAGCCATTGGGCGAATGCACCCGGGGCAGAGAGAGCGGAGTACCGCCATTTCCCTCGGTCCCAAGCTCCGCTTGGGTCCGCATATCCCCGAAACTCTGCTTCGCCGCGTGCCAGACCGCGTACAGGGATGAGAGGCACTGTGAAGCTCCGATGAACTGCTCCGCATGATCGGGAGTGGTGTGGCAGGCGAGGCGAAGCGGAGCTTCGCGGATAGGCATTCCCAAATGAGGAGGAACGGAATCAATTCCGTTCTACGGTCGGGCCAACATCGCCAGCAGAGTCTCCGCCGCAGCGCGAGCAAACTCCGGGTCGTTGATGTGTTCCGGTCGTTCGAGGACGGGGACGGCACCGGCTGATACTCGAATGCCTGCGTAGAGGGCAGCCCGTGCCGCCGGATCGTCGAACGGTTGCCCAGTGCGGTCGATGGCCGAGACTCCCTGTGCGGGGAGCAGGATCGTGACGGAGCCCACACTGGCTGCGGCCTTGCGACCGATCTCCCGACCGAGGGCGGCGTTCTCTTCGACCGTGGTCCGCATCAGCGTCACGGTGGCGTTGTGCGAATAGAACTGGCGGTCCCGGAACTTCTCGGGCACGGTGTCGCGCGGGCCGAAGTTCACCATGTCGAGTGCCCCCACCGAGATCACCTGCGGGATCCCGCGTTGACCAGCTGCGGTGAGGCGGTCGGAGCCAGCGGACAGAATCCCGCCGACGAGTTCATCGGCCAGCTCGGTCGTGGTGATGTCGAGGACACCCGCGATCAGACCCTCACGGATCAGGCTCTCCATCGCTTGGCCGCCGGTCCCGGTGGCGTGGAACACGAGTACTTCATAGCCTGCCGCTTCGAGGTGTTTGCGTGCCGCCTCGACACACGGAGTCGTGACGCCGAACATCGTGGCGGCAATTAGCGGTCGGTCGGCGTCCTCGGTGATCGGTGTGGCGAACTTCACCATGCCCGCCATCGCGCGGGCCGCCTGCGACAACACGCGTCGGCTGATGCGGTTGATCCCGGCCACATCGACCACCGCGTTCAGCATGCAGATGTCTTTCGCCCCCACATACGGGCGGGTCTGCCCCGAGGCCAGCGTACTCACCATCAGCTTCGGCACGCCAATCGGCAGCTCGCGCATGGCCGCTGTGCCAATGGTCGTGCCTGCGGAACCGCCGATCGAGAGGACGCCGTCGACCTCGCCTGCGGTATGCCGGTCGGCGATCAATCGGGCCACACCCCGAGCCGCCGCCGTGATGGCCCGGCCTCGGTCGGCAATCTGTCGTAACGCGGACAGCGACTCACCCGAGGCCGCGTAGACCTGCTCCGCCGACAACTCGCTCGGAACGGTCGGTTCGCCCACGCAACCCGCATTCACCAGACAGCATTCGACGCCCAGCGCCTCCAGCTGCGCCCGGACAAACTGGATCTCGTGCCCCTTGGTGTCGAGGGTCGCAATGAGGTAAACAGGCATGGCACGGTTTCCGGAGTGCGCTGGATGGTTTATCGTGTGGCAGTCTAGCACTCCCCAGGGCACAACCCGACCGCAGACCGCGATTCAGAGTTCACCACGGAGGCACGGAGGCACGGAGAAAGTGAAGACCGCCTTGCGAACCACCTCGACATCGCCTTTCTCTCCCCTCTTCTCCGTGCCTCCGTGCCTCCGTGTTGAAACACCGACCAACATCGTACCGACTCCCTCCCCATGACCTCCGAACCTGAAAAACGCAAGATCGGCCCGTTCCAGATCGAGGACACACTCGGTGTGGGTGGCATGGGGATCGTCTATCGCGCGACGTACATCAAGACCGGGCAGGTCGTGGCCCTCAAGGCTCTCGCCCCCGAACTCTGCGCCGATCCCAAGGTCGCCAAGCGGTTCGAGCGCGAGATGGAGATTCTCAAGAAGCTCAAGCACCCGAACATCATCAAATATTACGGCGGCGTCTCGACCCCCAACCAGCAGTTCTATGCGATGGAGATGATCGCCGGGGGCGGCCTCGATGTCCTGCTCCGCAAGCAGGGGCGGTTCACCTGGCAGCAGACCATCGACTACTCCATGCAGATTGCCAAGGCCCTGGAGTACGCTCACAACGCCGGGGTCGTGCATCGCGATCTCAAGCCCGCCAATCTGCTCATTAACAAAGACGGCGTCCTCAAGCTGACGGACTTCGGCATCGCCCGTGACTCGCAGGCGACTCAACTGACGCAGGCCGGGAAGACGGTCGGCACGCTGGCCTACATGGCCCCCGAGCAGATCACTGGCAAGACGCCGATCACCCGCCGCACCGATCTATACGCCCTGGGCTGCTTGATGTTCCAGTTGCTGACCGGTCGAACGCCGTTCGAGTCCGCGACCCAGCCGGAGTTGTTGTTCAAGCATCTCGATGAGGTGCCGCCGTCTGTGCGGGAGTTCAACCCCGATTGCCCGCGCTATCTGGAGGTGCTGATTGCGGACTTGATGGAGAAGGATCCGAATGACCGGCCCTTCGATGCCCTGTCGGTGCAGGTCCGTCTGGAAGAGGTGAAGACGAAGGTCGCCGAACAAGAGGAGCAGGCCAAGACCCGCGCTGGCGAGGCGGCCAACGCGACGGTGGCCGACTCGACGAAGGCTCTCCAGAAGAAGAAAAAGAAGAAGATCGTTCCCGGCGAGTTCACGCCGTTCTACGAGCGGCTGTGGTTTCTCGGGGTGTGCCTGATGTCGGTCGTGGCCGTGGTGGTGTGGCTGATGTGGCCGGTGAGTCTGGAGTCCAAGTACGCCCGCTGCCAGACGGCCATGCAGATCGAGAACTTCGAGGCGATCTCCGACTTTGGTGAAGTCCCGGGCTATGAGAAGTGGATGGAGGTCACAGATGAACTGGACGACATCCTCCAGAACCATCCCAACTCGCCGCAGGCCACGGACGCTCGGCGCTGGCGGGACATGATCGACATGGTCCGTGAGGACCGACAGTCGCAGAATAACCAGAAGTTCGACCGCGATGCCAAATCCGAAGGGGAACGGCAGTACGTCGCCGCCCGCAAGTACGAAGCCTTCGGCGACCACTACTCGGCCATCGAACGCTATGAGGCCATGCAGACGCTGCTCAAGAGCGACGAGGCGTCCCGCCCCTACCTGAACCTCGCCCGCCACCGTGCGGAACTGATCAAGAAAGGGATCGATCCCCAAGCCGACCGCACCGCCTTCGTCGCCGCTCAACTCAAGAACGCCGACGACGAGTTCCTCGGCGGCGACAAAATCCCAGCTCGCGAGAAGTGGCAGAGCATCGTCAAACTGTATGGGGACGATGTGCTGTTTGAGTCGATTGTGAAACGGGCCAAGGCGCGGTTGATCGATGCAGAGGAGGCTCTCAAGAGTGAGCAGTAGGCGAGCGGGGTGGCGTCAGCCCCCCGAGTTCTGTCGCGTCGGTTCCAAGTCGTTCGGTCCGAGTGCTGACGCGATCCGGATCTCCCAATTCTTGAAACATGGTGCCGCACGATGGGGGTGAAACTCAAATCCTGGTTGGCCATCCTCCTCGTGCTGCTGGGACTTCCCATCGCAGCCGAGGAGACCATGCGCCGCCACATCGACAATCGCCGTCCGGTGAACACCAAGAAGGCCGAGACCAATGGCATTCAGCGCTACGACTCCAAACGTCTGATCCTGTTTACCGACATCGACCCGGTGAAGGCCCGCGAGTTGGTGAAGCTCGTCGACCAGGTCTACCTCGCTTGGGAACTCCAGTTCGGCCAGCTCCCCGAAGCCCGCGACAAGAGCGAGTTTCAGATCACTGGGTATCTCATGCAAGACCCGGACAAGTTCCTCAAGGCGGGCCTGCTCCGCCGGAACCCGGCCTCCATCGTGCATGGGCAGAACGATGGGTACGAGTTCTGGATGCACGACCAGGAGTGGGACTACTACCGCGAGCATCTCCTGCTGCACGAGGCCACGCACTGCGTCACGCAATGCCCCGAGGGCGCGGGCCAGGACATCCGCCCGCTGTGGTTTATTGAGGGGATGGCCGAATACTTCGGCACGCATCAACTCGTCGAGACCGGGACACCTGTCAAGAAGACGCTGAGGTTCGGCGTCATCCCCCTCAGTGCGGAAGCGGCCCACGGGTTTGGCCGGATCGAGATGATTCGTGCCGAGTGCGAGGCGGGACGCGCCTTGTCGGCTGCGGATGTCCTCGAACTCGGAGCCCAGGAATTCTCCGAGTCGCGCTCCACGCCCTACGCCTGGTCGTGGGCACTCTGCACCTTCCTCGCCACCCATCCGGCCACAGCTGAGGAGTATCGCACCGTCTGCCGGCAATGGGACACGAATCAGTTTCAGCGCACGTTCCATCAGTTCTGGACCCGCCACAAAACGGTCATCGACTCCGATTGGGAGCTGTTCCGCGAATCGCTGTGCTATGGGTTTGATCTGCCGCGCGGGGCCACCACGCGGGGGACGGCGACACCGCTCGTTGCGGGAGCTGATCGCGAAACAAAGATACTCGCCGATCATGGCTGGCAAACCACCGGCCTCACCGTTCGCGCGGGCCAGTCCCTGCAGATCAGCGCCACCGGTCGAGTGACTCTGAAGCAGACCACCCAACCGTGGGTCAGCGAACCCGCCGGGATCAGCATCCGCTACTCGGAAGGCCGCCCGCTGGGCCGACTACTGGCTGCGGTGCAGCGTTCGACGCCCGCCCCAGCGGGTCCAGTCCGCCACTGGGAGTTCTTCGACATCGCCGCCGGGGCCACGCTCCAGGTTGCTAATGCCGGGACGCTGTATCTGCGAGTCAACGACCGCTGGAACGAATTGGCCGACAACTCGGGCGGGTACCAAGTTCGGGTGACTGCTCCGTAGGCGGTGTCGGATGGCGATTCGTCAGTGATTCTCCACAGCGAACGTCGCCCCAGCCATTTCGGAAAAATCGCCGACACGGGTGTGCCCCGCTTCGCTCGGGTTTTCCACCGACCATTGAGATGCACGCACTCCAACCCGGTGGGGAGGCCAGTGACTACTGTGCCAGCGTCTCGGCGACATCGGTGCGGTACGCGGTGATGCTCGGGATCAGCCCGCTCAGAGTGGCCAGGACCAGCGAGATCGGCAGCACGACGAGCTCCCACGGCGAGTACGCCCACGGGTCGATCAGCAGGCCGCTTTTGGCCTCCAGAATCGGCGCGGCTACGAACATCAGCCCGTGTCCCAGCAGCAGCCCGAGCAGGCCACCTCCCAGGCACAACAGCAGCGTCTCGCACAGGATCATCAGCGAGACAGTTCTCCGCTGGGCCCCGAGTGCCCGCATGACGGCGATCTCGCGGCGACGCTCGTTCATCGAGTTGTAGATGCTTACGAAGATCCCGATGCCGGAGACGGCGACGATCAGGCCGGTCAGGCACAGAAAGGCCAGTTGCAGGTTGCCAACGAGCTTCCGCATGATCACATCCATGACCATCACGGGGTTGACGGCCTGGGCGGCGTTCTCTTCGCTGAGTTCGTTCTGAATGCTCAGGGCGTTGTTCGATCGCACCAGTTCATCCCCGTCTTCCCCTTGGGCCACGATCAGGATGGCGGAGACCTCTTTCGAGAGGTCGGGCACCGCATGGGCGGCATGCTTGGGGTTCAACTTCAAGGCCGCAGCTTCTCGCCGTTCCGCTTCCAGTTCTGGGGCGTACTGTTCCAGGAGCTGGGCTTCGGTCTGGTCATTGAAGTATTGGGCCTCGCGGTGGATCGCTTCTCGCAGCGGGTTCTCGTGGCCGGCCAGCATGAAGAATCCGTCGATGTGGGTGAAGACCGTGCGGTCGTTCGGAGTCCCCGTGGCTTGGAGAATGCCCCTCACCGTGAACTTCTCTTCGTGGATGTGGGCATCGGCCCCTGTCTGACCGCCGTGGACCAGTTGGAACTGCGAACCCGGATCCAATACGCCGTTTCGGTTGGTGTCCTCGGACGGGTCCAGCTTTCCATTGCCATTCAAATCTTCGTCGGCCATCCAGCCATTGCGGCGAGCCACTTCGGATCCGATCACGGCATCCCAACTCCCTTTGAGAAAATTCCCCTGCACCTTATATGGCTGCGGATGGGGGGTGCGGGCATAGGGGAGCTTGAAGTATTGCGGGCTGGTGCCAATCACCGGGAAGTCCCCCTCCTGTGTCGTGTCGCCGAAGCAGATCGGGATCGCTAGTTCGACCCGCGGGTCTTTGACCCATTTCTGGTAGTACCGCCACGGCATGTTCAATCGCGAATTCTCGATGCGATAGACGACCGCCAACACCAGCGTGGTCGGACTGCCCGCTGGCCCGATGATGAGGCTGTACCCGCTGCCGCTCTGCGAGAACTGCTTCCCCAGCACTCCATGCAGCACGAGCACCGCGATCATCAGCGACAC
>JAYTWO010000670.1:0-24330 GCA_043743415.1 Planctomycetota bacterium | reverse complement strand
GCCGGTCCGCAGGGCGGTGTCCCGCAGGCGGTCGACTTCGGCCAGCTTCGACGACAGTACGGTGTCGGTCGTCGCCGAGGCCGAAGCCTGGATCACTTCCGACTTCGGCTTGCGGAACTTGGAGAGGAGCCTGCTCATGCCGGAACGCGGCTTGACGGGCTCTGCATCGCTTCGCAGACCGCGCACGGCACCCCGCTGTTCATCGTTGAGCAGTTGGGGAGCGTCGGTACTGGGACTGGCATTGGTATCAGTATCGGCCAGGAGGCCACTTGCGGAAGCTGCGAGAGCCTCCGGTCCGCGTTCGGTGATCGCGCTGCGGTAGTGCGGCTGAATCTCACGGTGCAGCGAGCGGACTGGGGAGTCTTCGACGGTGGTCGTTTCGATCTCGGTCGCTTCCACTGCACCGCCTCCTCCCACGGGAGCATTCTGTGGAAGATCGCCTCTCGTCGCTGGGGCGAAGTAGAAGACGGCGGGATTGCCGTTGTCATCCACCGAATTCGAAACTCCGCCCTGGAAGGAGAGATCGATGCTTTCGCCTTCGAGGGGCTTGGTGAACACATCACCGAAGTAGCAGACGGCGATGCGAGGGGTGTTCTCATCGACCGGGAGTCCGCCATCGACGGCCAGATCGATCAGGTTCAGTTCGACCGCTTCGCCTTCGACCCGGCAGGTGCGGACAGGGCCGAGTCGATTCCCCGTTCTCATCGAACGGTGTCACTCCGTGCAATGCGCCGCCGCTTCCGTCTTCGATCAGGTGGCCATGATCATCGACTAAGACGGCTTGTTCTTCGATCTGAACGAATTCACCTCTTCCGGTCAGATCTTCGGTCGTGACCGGATCCGCCTCGACGAACTCGGGAAGACCGAGGAGGATTGGGTCGGGCCCCGGGCAGACCTCGGGCTTCGGCTCTTCGACGCTGACTTCCACTTCGAGAGTGGTGACTTCGGCAGAGGATTGTTCCGCCGCCCACTGGGCAAGTTCCTCGGGTTGAGTGTCCGGGTCAAAGGGGACTTTCGAAGCACGGATCGCGAGATCCGAATGACGCCCATCGAGATGATAGCGTCAGGGCTTCTCGGAGACGGGATCACGGACTCGACCCGCGTCACTCGCCGCTGGGGGCCAATGACAGCACGATCGACTCGGCCTGCCGGAGCCAGTGGCGAAGCTTCTCGGGGGCCGACAGATCCAAGTCGCCCTGGGGAATCACGTTGCCGATCCACTGGGCCAGCGGGGTCAGCTCCTTGGCCAGGACGCCGAGTTCCGCGTTGTCGGCCTGGTGCCAGCGGTCGAAGTCGCGGAGCAGTTCGCCGAACAGATCCTGCCCGGCTCGCAGTGCCTCGACATCAACGGGCGGGGCGGTTTCGAGTTCGACCTTTTCAATCCACAGGTCGTCCCACTGATTGGCGACGTTGCGAATCTCACCGAGGATCTCGATGCGGCCTTGCGGCTGCTCGACCTCGCGATGGAACTCGCAGCGTCCGGTCAGCGTCAGCCGCACCGCGCTGAACCGACCCGGCGACTGCTGACGACATTGTTCGAGATGCGAGTGGACCGCTTCCAGCATCTGCGGCCGCTGAGCCGAGGTCGGGAGGTCGATCGTCACCGACTGCCAGCGCAGGACATCGGTCTCGCGAAACTCGGGGCGACAGCTGTGCCCCTCAACCGAGACCAACAAACACCCCTTGGCTCCCGGTTCGCGGATGTGCCGCCCCTGAGTACATCCGGGATAGACGATGCACGGTGATGGATGCACGATGCGATGGGCATGGATGTGCCCGAGAGCCCAGTAGTCGTACCGCTTGCTGAGGAGGACTTCCGGCGTGGTCGGGGCATAGGCATCGTGCTGGGCATCCCCCATCAGGCTGGTGTGCAACAGACCGATGTTGACGCGACTCGGATCGGCGGGCGGGTAGTTCTGGGCGAGGTCGATCGAGCACTCGCGCGTGGCGAACCCCTGTCCATGCAGGGCGGCCCCCGTGCGTTCATCGATCACAGTCGTGGGGCGGTCGATGGGGAACTCGATCACGTTGCGGGGCCACGTGATCTTCAGCGCCGCCTCGGACATGGAATCGTGGTTGCCGCGAATCAGGTAGACCTTGATCCCCTGCTTCTCCAGCCGCCGGAACTGATTGGCCGTCCACAGGCCGGTCTGGATGTCGGTCCACTTGCCATCGAACAGATCGCCCGCGATCACGACGAACGCCACCTGCTCACGGATGGCCAGTTCAATCAGGGTCTCCAGCGCCCGCCGCGTGGAGTCCCGAATCTGTTGCACCGGTGCCCCCTCGTATTGCTCCAGTCCTTTGAGTGGACAGTCGAGGTGCAGGTCGGCGGCGTGGAGAAAGCGAAAGCTGTTCATGGGCCGAACTCTACCGTCTCGACCCGTCCCGTCGCGAGCATGACCAGTTGCGTGGTGATCCGTTCGGGTGTGAGCTTGTACATCAGAGCGATGGCCCGGGTGTAGGACCGCAGTTGGTCGCGGTAGGCAGCGATCTTGTCTCGCACGGCGGTCTCTTCGTCACCGAGGAGGACATCAGTCTTGTAGTCGATGATGTCCGCTGCCACGACTTGCCCGTTGCGCCGGATGAGGACCAGCCGATCGATGCTGCCGGAAATGGTTCGACCGTCATCGATCACATTGAGTCGTCGCTCCTGATGGAGGTCCAGTTCGCAATCCCCGGCGGCGAGTTCAGCCAGTCTGCGTGCCTGTGGATCGCTGCGGCGAGAGAGCAACGCCGCGATGTCGGGTCGCTGGAGCATGGCCTGGAACTGCAACAGGCAGTGCTCGATATCGAGGTGCTGCCCCCGCATGACTTCCGCGATCTGTCGCAGCTCATCGTCCGGCGGGACTCCGTCTTCAAGCCACCCAATCCGCTCCAGCCAGGCATGGAACAACGTGCCGCGATCAACCCCGACCGCATCTCCGAGCGGCAGTACGCTGGCGAGTTTCACCGGCGTGGCCTTGTCGGCGAGCTGCGAGGGGATGATCCGCTCGAGACCCCGGCGGCGACCTCCGGTGAGTTCGGCGAACTCGATGTGAGCGGATGAGGTCTCTGGGGGCGAAGTGTCAACGGGCCGTTGCAGGGCTGGACATTGCTCGACCCAGTGCGGATCGCCCGTCTCATACAGCGTTGCTCCCGGTGTCACCGACTGGCCCCCGCCGAGTCCCACCATCAACAGTCCCGCCAGCGTCTTGGGAATCGTCTGGCTCTCCTTGGCCGGAAGGATCAGGTGCAGCGCATGCACCGCTCGCGTCATCGCCACATAGAGCACGCACAAGTTGCCCACCAAGTCGGTGGCCTGCGTTTGCTCATACGCGACTTGCAACTCCGGCGGCAGAATGTCCTTGAGTTCCTGGGACCGATAGACCAGCACGCAGTCCGGAGGAGCAGCTTCGGCGGGCTTCGCGGTCAGGTACTTCGGCGGCTGGACGAGCTGGGTATCGAGGTCAGCCAGAAACACGATGTCGAACTGCAGGCCCTTCGACTTGTGGACGGTCATCAACTGAATCCGCGCGGGGGTCGGGTTCTCGACCTTGCGCGACTCGACCAAGTGAATGAAGTCGCGCGGGCGGGTGGTCGCCGGATACCCCTCGGCCAGTTCGATCATCTGCTTGAGTCGAGACCGATCATGCGCGGTGGCGACGGCTCCCAGCTGCAACACCCAGCGCTGCAGCGTGGCCATGTACCCGTCGCTGAGCAACCGGTTCCGCAGATGTTCCGACACGGCCACCGCCGCCGCCTCGTCCTCCCACCGCCCGAGTTGGTGAATCTCTGCCAGCGGGGAGGTCGCCACATGGAAACGGGCCACGCGATCGCCGGGATGATCGGCAATCTTCAGCAGCGACAGCAGTAGTTGCACCGCCGCCGAGTCGGTGATGAGCGTGCCGCCCTCCTCGCTGAACTCCAACCCCCGTGCCCGCAGCTTATTGCCCAGCAGCCGGATGGCTGCGTTCCCTCTGAACAGGACACCGATCGTGGCGGAGGGGGCGTGCTGCGCATACTCCTCGATGCGATCCGCAGTGAGGTCGAGGACCAAGTCGGAGAGTTCGGCCTTCGACGGTCTCGGGGGCTTGGCGTTGTTCGCGATCGGTTCCAGCTTCGGCGGCTCATCGGCCACTTCCAACCGGACATATCCCGGGAGCCCGGTGCGAGCGGTGTCGTGCTTTGGAAAGGCTTCGCACCACTGAGAGATGACCACCGAGAGGGGGGCGAAATCGGAAGTGCCTTGCAGCGACGTGAACGCCGCGTTGACGGCCTCAATGACCGCCGGGGACGAGCGCTGGCTGCGGTCGAGTTGCCGCGACTGGAGGATCGGGAACTCGGCTTGAATGGTATCGAAGATCGCCGCCTCGCCCCCGCGCCAGCCGTAGATCGCCTGCTTGCGGTCGCCGACGCAGAAGAACGATTTGCCCGGCTCCGAGGTCGTCGACTCGGCAAACGGTCGCAAGATCTGCCACTGATCCAGCGACGTATCCTGAAACTCATCGAGCAGCAGATGGTCCATGTTCGCATCGAGTCGGAACGCCACGCTGTTGACGGCGTGCTCCCCCAACCTCGCAGCCAGCGTTCGCGAGATGTCCCCGAAATCGAGGACTCGCTCCTCGGTCTTGAGGCGGCTCAACTCGGTGTAGACGCGATTGAGAGTCTCCCATGTCCCGCGCGTCTGGCTGGCCCAGACCTTGTAGAACAGGGCCTTCGCGTGATGGATCAGCGGGGCATAGGCGGCCAAGAGTTCGGTGGGGAGGTCCTTCTTGTAGTACGTCGTCTCCCCCTGCACGAGCCGCAGCGGCAATCCATCGGAGAGGAAGCTGTCCCAGTCGTCTTCGCGGAGTTGGCGTCGGTTCTTATCGAGGGCGTTCATGATCCGCTTGTCGTCGAACCGCAAGCTCTCGAAGACCGCGATGGCTCCGTGCCGTTCGAGGTCGTTAAGCAGCGGCAGATCGGGCAGCCGGTTCCAGTCGGCCTCCTGCGTGATGAGGTACGGAGCGGCGAAGTTCCTCACCGTCTCGCGAATCAGGTCGTGAACGCGCCGGGTGTTCTCGCCTTTACTCAGCAGGTGCATCAGCCGCCTCGCGTCGACGCGACCGGCCTTGCGCAGGACCGCTTCGATGGCCCGATCGGTCAGGCGACCCGCCTCGACCTCTTCGATCAACCGCCACCCCGGCGGGAAGCCGAGTTCAAACGTGTGGCTCGCCGCCAGCTTCGAGAACAGCGAATCCAGCGTGCTAATCTGCACGCGGTGCAACTGCTTGGTGACTCGTTGCAGCAGAGCGACGCACTCATCGCGAGTGATTGGCGGCTGGCCGATGAACGGCTGGAGCTTGGTCAGTTCGGCCTCATCGAGGATGGCTCGCGCGAGCCGCACCAGAATGCGGTCGAGGATTTCGCCCGCGGCCTTGCGGGTGAACGTCGAGGCCAGAATGCGATCGCAACTTCCTTCGCGAAGTAGCGTGAGATAGCGGTTGGTGAGTTGAAACGTCTTGCCTGTTCCCGCAGAGGCGAGGATGACCACATGCGGATCAGTGAGCGCGACAACCGTCGTAGCAGAAGTCGTCAGACTTCTGCCGTCCTCCACGTTCGGCTTCGCGAGACCGACCGCAGGACTACGACGAGTTCTGCGCCCCTGCGTGTCTTCAAACAGAATCTCATCATCGGGAGTCATACGATCACCTCCCGGTCCAGCACGCCGTCCTGGCAGATCGGGCCGAACTCCGATTGAGAGATCGGGGGGCGGTCGAGCACCTGCCAGAACTCACGGTTCAGGATGCGACCTGCGGTCAATCTCGCGACCGCCTCCGCCTCGCGCAGTTCCTCCTCCGACCAATCGGCGAGCAAGCACTCCAGCCGGTCGTTGTCGCGCGGGATCGAGATGTACCCGAGTTGAACATCGCCGGTGACGCCATGCGGCTCCGCCAACAACCGGTACAGCGGCAACTGCAAGTCGACCCACTGGCCCTTGGCGACGTGGACCTCGCGCGGGGCGCGGCGCTGCTCGCCGGTCTTGTAGTCCAGGATGGCCCACGTGTGATCGCCGCGATGCCGATCGATGCGGTCGATCTTGCCATGAATCTGCACCGTGCGTTCGTCGTCGAGAGCCAGCGTCACTTCGCTCTCCTTCTCGGTGAAGATGATCTCCCAGCCCTCGAGAGCCCGCTTCGCCTGCCAGGCTGCGAACGCTTTCAGCCGGTCGCGGGCCTGCTCGATCTGGATCTGCACGGGGAACAGCGGGTCGCCGCCGTACATCAAGTCGGCGGAGATGTCGAGCTGTTGATCGAGGTAGCGGGCGATAGCGGCCTCGTCCTTGGAGTGCTTCCAATCGCTGCGCCCGAACCCCTTGAGGACGCTGTGCAGCAAGTTGCCGAAGTCGCGGGCGTCGAGTTCCTCGACATCATCATCCAGCGTTCGCAGCTTGAGGACATGCCCGAGGTAGAAGCGGTAGGGCGAGGCGAGGTAGGCCGAAAACCCGGTGACGGGGATGGCTCCATCGAACGACCGCTCCGGGTCGGGACGCGGGATGGTGAGCCGCGACTCCGTAGCAGAAGTCGTCAGACTTCTGCCGTCCTCCTCTTCCGGTATCGCCAGACTGACGGCAGAATTCTCACGAATTCTGCTACTTTCGGGAGCCTCCCCGTAGAAGGTTTGAATCCTTCTGGCGACCGTCTCGGGATCGGCTGCGAACCACAACCGGCTCGGCCTGAGCGCATCCCCGCGCGGGTCGGACCGACCGGCGATGAGCGTCACGCGCCGCCGCGAATTCAGGATCGCGGTGAGGGCATACACATCGCGGGCCAGCCGCCGCGAGTTGTCGGTCATCCCGAGTTGAGACCGCAACGAGTTCGGCAGGAACAGGTCCGAGTTGAGCGACGAGGGCACGCTCCCCTCATTGAACCCGGCCACGATCAACTCCTGCGCATCATCGAGCGGGAGTTCCAGCCAGCCCAGGATCTCGAGGGCCGCGTCGCTCTGCGAGGGAGGGATCAGTTGACGGTCGAGTTGCTCCAACGCGAGACGCAGTGCTTGGGCGGCGTTGACCGAAGGGGCGAGCGACTCGGGCAGGTTCTGGAGTCCCTGAATCGCTTTGACAAAGCGCTCACAGGCATCCAGCGCTGCGACATCAGCAGCCACTTCGCGATTGAACTCGCGGTGGGCATACAGATTCAGCAGCCACTCGATTAGCGGCTCGGTCCACTCCCCGGCCAGGCGTGCCGGTTCGAGCAGCGGGGCGATCAACGTCTCGATCAACTCATACGCTTGGCGACACGAGTCGGAACGCTCCGGCAACCCCAGCCAGTGCCCCAGCGACGCCGGGAAGTGCTCGCGGATGTACTTGTCGAGCGCGATCACCCACGCGGGGTCGGCCCCTTGCTGTGCGAGCCACGCCGACACGTCGGGATGCCGGACGAGGGCCGCGAAGGAGTGGGTCTGCCGCGTCTCCAAGTCAGCGACCAGCCCATTGAGCAGATGGGCCAGCGGCGAGTCGCGAACCATCTGCCCGGCGACCCATCGCGTGGCGACGCCCGACTGTGACAAGACCCGTTGTGTCGTCGGGACGAGTGTGTCATCCGCCAGCCCGATCGTGATCTCGTCGACGCGGCGACTGCCGTTCAGTGCGGCGAGTTGGGTCGCGATGGCCTGGGCTTGGTCCGCGGGCTTCTCGGCCAGGATCAACTGCTCGGGGAGTAGCTCGATCGGTCGGTCGACCCAGTGCCTCGGTTCCAGACACCCATGCGGGTCGAAGTGCCACTTGAGGTCCGGGGGGGCGTGGATGTACACGGTGACTTGGTCGGCCACTTGATCGAGCATCTCGCGCAGCGTCTGGTTCATGTCGACCGTGCCGACCAGCACGATCTGCTTCCGAGTCTGGCACTCGCGCTGCTCAATGGCCACGAGCCTCGCCGTCTGCTGGTCCCACAGTTGGAGCCCATCCAGGATGCGCAGATACTCCGCCTGAATCTCGCTCAGGGCCTGCCAGCGGCCAGTCTCCGTGAACTCCGGGTTCGCTGCCATCTTGGTCAACACATCCGCAAACCGCAGCCGGTCGGCGGCCAGTTCGCGGTGGAGCTTGGCCAGCATCTCGCCAATGTGGAGCCAGGCATCGACGTTCTTGTCTTCTGGCGGGTGCGGGATGACCTCGCGCACGAGATCGTGCGGCAGGTTTCGCAACGCCAGCTTCCACGCCAGCCGCTGTGTCAACTCATCCGCAAACGGCTTCTGCGGTCGGTAGAGCTTTTCGGGCAGGTCACCGACGGTGATGACCTCTGGCGGGACATTGCGGTTCTGCGTCCGCCCGGCGAGTAGCTCCAGAAACCGCCGCGCGGCCCGATGACCGGGGAACACGACCGTCATCTGCGACAGATCGCAAAACCCCATCACTTGATTTTTCGCCACCAAGTCCGCCACGACCGCCACGAGGGCGGGTTGTTGCCAATCGATGAAGCGGCGCGTGATGGGCATGTGTGGGGAGGGTGAATGGTGAGACAATGAACTGCCGGGTGTGTCGCTCTTCGCCGATCGAAAGGCGATACACCCTGCATGTTATTGTCTGACGACTCCTAATGCCCCCCACGAGCTTTCTGCGCGGGTAGGTCCGGCACGTAGCTGAGTTCCCCAACGCGAGTCGCGCTCGACCAGAATAGGCACAACGCCGCCGCCAGTCCGCCGTGGATCATGTGCGTCAACGTGCGCGGGTAGCCCGCCATCCCCAAGCCGAGCGCGTAGCACCCAGCCAGCAAGATGCCAACGACAGCTGCCACGCCCGCCGCTTGGCGCGAGCGGTTGAGTAACAGCGAAAGCCCCAACCCGAGTTGAACCGCACTGGCGATGGCGAGGGCGGTCTGGGCGTCCCGAGGGCGGGGAGTCTGGCGGGTGAACTTCTCGATGGTCCCGGTGGCGACCCGCACCAGGTCGCCGCCTTGCTGGCTCTCGATGAGTCCTTCCAGTCCATTGCCGATGAAGCTGACGATGATCGCGAACTGCATCATCCCGGCAATGGCGATCCAGAACCCCAGCGAGAACTTTCGCCGCCCGGGCCAGAAATCGGCACACCCCAGTATCAGTGGAGAGAGGACTATGGCTGCATGTCGGGCCACGATGATCCCCGGGCGTCCCCCCTCGCCGAGGAACGCCTTGGCAGCGACGAACAGTGCCTCGCCGAAGAACAACCCCAGCAGCACCGGCCATGCGGGTCGCAACAGGCACATCATCCCACACACCGCGAGGGCGATGGCGGCCCCACGATCGACCAGCACCGTATCTCCGGCAGACAGAAAGAACTCGGACTCCAGGACGCGAGCCAGCGCCGACTTGGCTCCGAAGTGCAGATGAGCGGCTGCGTACCCCCAACATTGCAGGGCGACAAACACGCGCAGAGTAGCCTGCACTGGTCCCAGCCCGCGCAGTGGCGGCGAATCGTACGGGTCGTGAGAGTTGTGAGCCATGTCGCGGTCAGGCAAGACGAAGCGGGGCCGAACGTGCCTCGCAGCCGAGGCCGCCCCGCTCTGTTCATCGTCCGGTGGCATGATGGCTCGCGGGGAGATCAGCCGGAACTGCCGAAATAAAGCGGAATCCGGTCGCACTCGCAAGCCTGCGCCGCACCACCGGCAGGGGCGATCGTAGGGTGGGCCTGCCGCTCCAAAGCGAGCTTGTCCCACCCTACGGCAGCGGCTTCTTCGCCCGCTTGAGTTCCGCCGCCTCGGGCATCAGTTTGTAATACGGGTCGAGCGGGTAACAGCCCGAGATGATGCCGTTGCGTGGGGCGGTGGTGCAGTCACTGAACGTCCGACACAGTTTCTTGTCGGCGGCAAAGTCACTCCCGGCGAGGATCTTGGCGGGGAGTTGCCAGTCGCTGAGGACCATCCGCCCCAGGCCGATGCTGTCGACCCAGCCGCTGCTCACCAAGGCTTGCGCGACGTGTGGGAGGTACTCCTGAAAATACGTATACGCGGTCCCGACAAAGCGAGCGGCAGACGTAAGTCTGCCGTGACTGAGAGCGTTCGAACGCGGATCACACGGCAGACTCACGTCTGCCGCTCGCTGTCGTTCTCGAAAGAACTCACACACCTCGCGGACCGCTTGAATCTGTCGCACGCACCCGACCAGCGGGTCCTCGGGCGGGGCGTACCCGTCCGACGGCGGGTAGATCGCGGGCCGCTGCACATGCGGGTTGTAGTACGGCGACCCGGCGGTCAGGTTCCACAGGCCGACTTGGTGTTCCTCCCAGAGTGACCGAATCAGCTCCATCGGCTCGGTGAGGTCAATGCAGTGCGGGTTTGCGCGGTCGGCTCCGAACACCGGATAGAGGTCATTCCCCTCGGGGATCACTGGAATCCCCGGCCCGAGTTTGCCCGGCTTCGAGAGGGCAGGATCGGGACGGTAAGCATACGTGTCCCACAGCGACAACCGCACCCCGATCTCCAACCCCGGACACTCCGACCGCACCGCTGCCACCAGTTCCCGGATGAAGCGTGTGCGACCCGCGAAGTCGCCGCCGTACAGACCGGGCCGCTCGAACGCGGAGAGGAACTCGTGCCCCAAGTAGCCGTGACAGCACTTGAGGTCGACGAACTGAAACCCGGCGGAGTGGGCCGCCTTCGCACTGACCACATAGGCTTCAATCAGTTCGCGAATCTCGCCGTCCGTCCAGAGCACGCTGTCATCGTCGGGGGCGATCCCGACCTTGGCATCCAGCACCGGGTGGTGGTAGGCCACGCGCGGCTCGAATCGGTCATTGCGGTTCGGCTTGCAGAACCGTCCCGAGTGGGTCAGTTGCAGGCCGACGACCAGATCGTCTGTCGCGCCGGGGCGGTACGCTTCCGTATGGGCCGAGGTGGCTGCCGTCAGCAACTCGCGCAGCGAGTCGACAGTCTCCGGTCGGTAACACAACTGCCGAGGGTTCGCCCGCCCATCGGGCCGCACCGCAAACGCCTCCCCGCCCCACAACAGCTTGGCCCCCGACAACCCAAAGTTCCGCCACCGCCGCAGCGTGTGCTCACTCGGTCGTCCATCCGCCGTCCCGTCCCACCCCTCCATCGGGTGGATGCACCAGCGATTGCCGATTCGCAAGTCGCCGATGGTCAGCGGGTCCGCCAGCGGACTGCCTTCGGTGGCCGAGAGCGACCGGTCATCGACTGGGAGATCGAGTCCGAGCGCGAGTAACGCCGAGCGAAACTCGTCGACGGAGTTGAGAGCCGGGATGCGGAGGGGCATGGCGGACAAGTGGGGCGTCCCCAAGAAAGTAGGATGGGCCCATTGGCCCGTCCCCGATACGCCTCCATCTGCCAAAACGAGCGACATGGGGCGGGGCTTTTCGGTTTCCCAACGGGGCGGTTCACGGTGGGAGAACATCGCGCGGGGACGGGCCAATGGGCCCATCCTACGGTCATCTACTTCACCAACCCGCTCGCTCGCAGCCACTCCTCACACCGGGCAGGCCAAGTGACGACCGCGTTCTTACTCGGACGCATGCCGTACCCGTGGCCGCCTTGGCTGTAGACATGCAGTTCGGCGTTGACCTTGTTCCGCTTGAGGGCCAGGAAGTATTGCACGCTGCTGTCGGCGGTGACGCCGTCGTCGTAGGCGTGGGCCAGGAACGCGGGCGGGGTCTTGTCGTTGACGGCGATCATCGGCGTCAGGGCGGTCATGTCCTTCGTGACCAGATACGCCGGGTAGATCAGGATCGTGAAGTCCGGACGGCCCGAGAGCTTGTCGGCGTCGTCGATGGCTGGGTAGCTGAGGGTCTCGTAGTTCGTCGAGGTCCGGGCGGCGAGGTGACCTCCGGCGGAGAACCCGAGGATGCCGACCTTCTTGTCATCCAGCTTCCACTCCGCGGCCTTGCTGCGCACGAGCCGCATGGCCCGCTGGGCGTCCTGGTGCGAGCAGACGGGCTGCTCCTCGTCCTTGGAGGCATTCGGTCGGCGCGGGACGCGGTACTTCAGCACGATGCCAGTCACGCCCACGCTGTTGAGCCACTCGGCGATCTCGGTCCCCTCCAAGTCCCAGGCCAGAATGTTGTACCCGCCCCCCGGACAGATGATGACCGAGGTGCCGTTCGCCTTGTCCGCTGCCGGGCGGAAGATGGAGAGCGTCGGCTGGGTGACGTTCCCGATGCGAATGATTGGGTTGGCCTCGCCGGGCTTGCCGACAACGGCGGTCTCCTCGCCGATACCACTCGGCTCACCGGGAGCGGCTGCGGGCCAGACATTGATGACTTCCGTCGGCTCAGCAGCCATGACGCTCACCGCAGACAGACCAATCAACACCGCACAGACAGACAAAAACGACCGATACATGGAATGCTCCAGAAGAAAATGAAACGTGGAGAGTGAAAGCCCCCCGGTTGCAACCGGGGGGCTTTCTGCTGGCTGATCGCTGACTGCTTTACACCGCTTTACGCTCCGCCGTGAATCCGCACGTCTTGTGCGCCCCGTCACAGAACGGCTTGTTCTGCGAGTGATCGCAGCGACAGAGGGCGAACGTCGCCTTGCCCTGCAGGTCGTAGACATTCCCTTCATGGTCGCACAGCTTGGCTGGCCCCTGCACGAGGAGGGGGCCGTTCAGACGGGTGGTAATGCTGACTTCGCTCATGGGATTATCCTGTCGGGGAGTGGGGATCGACTCGGTCGATGAGTGACAGTCTAAAGGATCGTCAGTGCCATCGAACAGCCGCTGGGAGACATCGAGCGAAACCGGAGTCAGGCACTTCAACTGGTATTCGCCTACGACGAGGCAGCACCACCCGAACTCCTACTGAAACAAGGCTACGATCTTCGACCACTCCGACCATGTGGTGATGAGCGCGATCGTTGTGAAGAAGAACCCGCCGAAGACCAGTCCCAGCCGGGGAATCCACCCCGGACGCAATGCGACAGGCATCAAGGTCGTGTTGACCACCAGGGCATGAATGCAGCTGAACCCGAGGGCGTAGTTGTACATCATCGTCGAGAACACCAGCAGGGCGTCTCCCTTGAGGAAGCAGAGCATCCCCATTCCCATGAGCAAGTAAACGACGAGTACTCCAAAGTACAGTTTGCCAATGTCCTTGGTGTCCCACTTTCGCAGGCGGGGGCTGGCGGTCCAGAATACGTCGACCCAGCGACGAAGGACTCCATCGGCAGTGCTCGCCATGCTGGTGGCGAGGACCAGAAACCCGCAGAACAGCGTCAGGTGCCAGAACAGATCGCCGAGCGAGGCCCCGAACTTGGCCCCCACGGCGTCGGCGACCCCTTGAGCGGTCATCCCGGCCACGAGCCACTTATCGCTGGGCACGGTCCCCTTTTGCAGGAACTGGATCGAGAGCATGCTGGGCAGGGCCAGTCCCACGAAGCAGGCCGGAGCCCACAGAAACCACTGTTCCCGACGAACGTGGTACAGCCAGCGCTTCCAGCGTGGAAGGGCCTCCTCGGTGACTTTGAAGACGCAGCCTTCATGCGACAGGGTGATCTCGTGCCCCCCGACGATGCTGGGGATGGCCCCCACATGCGACCCCATCCCCCACCCCTGGTCGCGGGTGTAGTTGCTGACCGGAGTATTGGTGAGACCCCCGTTCCCGGCCAGTGCCGCCATCGCCGCCAGGAACCCGAGTAGCGAGTAATCGATGGGGGCGAGGGTTCTACCTTGCCACCAGGCGGTGATCGCATTATCCAGGTTTGGGCCGTGAACCGGTTCCCCGGCGTCGTGCTTGCCATTGCTGTTGGTGTCTCCTTCGGCAATCACCGGGACGGTCCCGAACTTGAAGAACCCCGATCCGATCTCCTTCCAGGTCTGGGCGGTCGAGAAGAACACCGCCAGAAACAGCAGGAAGCCAAACACTGCAAACAGCTTGAAGGTCATCAGCGCCTTCATCGAGTTATAGATCTTGCCCCCGAACAGCAGCGGAATGAAGACCCCCACAAAGATCAACAGCGAGAGGAACGTCAAGAGGGCGGAATCGGTCATCCCCAGAATGTGGACAACCTCGCTCTTCGGATCTGGCATCCGCCGCAGGATCATCGCGGCCAAAGGGATCGCCGCGTTAGAAGCCAGATACGGCAGAAACGACCCAAAGTCCAGGATCAAATACACCACCACCCAGAACCACGGGCCGGGGGCAATGCGGAACTTGCCCGTGAAGATCGGCTCGCCGGTATACAGCGTGTACCGGCAGATCTCCACGTTGTAGATCGACTGCGCGAAGATACTCAGCGTGGCCAGCCAGAAAATCGCCGCACCGTACCGAGCGGTATTGGTCGGCCCGGTCAGCCACTCGCCGCCCCCAATCGCAGCTGCCGCCATCACCATTCCCGGCCCAATAAAGGCGGCGATCTTGTTCCACTCGAAGACCGGGGCCTCGGGCAATTCCCCCACGGTCCATTTGGGCATCGAGGCCACACCGGGCTGGTGCTCGACGACCGGTTTTTGATCGGAGTGCGATGAGTCGTTCAGTTGTGCCATGTGGGGCGGAGTCCCAGAGTCATTCAGGGAGGAGGCCAGCGCCTCCTGTGTGTCACAACCCAGGCAGGACCATGCCCACTCTGCGCCGTGGAATCTCAGCCGACGGACGATCCCTGTCCCGAAGGCCATACATCAACGCGAATCTAAACGATCGAGCCACGGCTGGCAACGAGACGGGAGTCGGAGAGCAGGGCGAATGCCTATTTGAAGTTGGGCCAGATGTCGGGGGGGAGGGCCAGCGGCGATTCGCTGGCCAAGCCCACCCTGTATGACGCTTGTCCCCAGAATGGTGGGCCTGAGCCCAAAGCGGCTTGTCCCAACCTACGGTACTCCCGGCGGGCGATACGGCGATCAGTTCTCGTCGTCGTACTCGATCACACTGAAACACTCCCGGGGAACGAGACGATCTCGGCCTTTCAGGAAGGTCAGTTCAATCGCAAACGCACAGCCCACGACCTCGGCCCCGCTGCGTTCGACGAGTTGGACACAGGCATTGATCGTCCCCCCGGTGGCCAGCAGATCGTCGACCAGCAACACCCGATCTCCCGGATTCACGGCATCGGTGTGCATTTCCAGCGTGTCCTTTCCGTACTCCAATTCATAGTGGAAGGCACTCGTGTCAAACGGCAGCTTGCCCGGCTTGCGCACGGGGACGAAGGCGGCGTGGAGTGCCAACGCGACGGGAGCGGCAAAGATGAAGCCGCGGGCCTCGGCGGCGGCGATGACATTGATCCGGCTGTGGCGGAACCGCTCCACGATGCGGTCGACCGATTCTTGAAACGCGACCGGATGGGAGAGCAGAGGCGTAATGTCGCGAAACATGATTCCCGGCTTGGGGAAATCCGGGATGCTGCGGATGTACTGCTTGAGGTCGAGCATGGGTGAGTCCACGGGGCAGGGGGGAGCAGATTCTCGAAACGGCGCTACGGGTGGCCCAATGGCAGCCGTTGTGTGGAGTCTCCCGAAACTGGTCTGCAAACGCCACTGCCGCTCCTCCGGTTTTCGCCAGTCCTCAAGCACCAATCCTGGGATCCGACGGAAATGGGCAGTGTTCCCGGTGACGAGCGTTCGGCCACCCTCCATCGCGGTGGCTGCGATGATCAGGTCCGCATCGATGTGTGCGTGGCCGCCTCGACGGGCAGCGGCCCACAAATCCTCCGCTTGGTCGAAGATCGCGTCTGAAAGAGGAACGACCAAAGAATGGCGACAGAATTCCCAAAACCTCGCCAGGAGCGCCGTCGCCCCTTTCTCCTTGTACCCGCGTGCGATCTCAAACCGCGTGAACACCGACAAAGCGAACTGCCCGTGCAGACGGAGATTGTCCGCTGCGTGCGTGACAACCTGATGGTTTCGCTGCTTCAGGAGTTCTGACAGCGTGTCCGTATCAAGGAGTGCCAGAGCCATCGGGTCACTCGAAAGTACGGGTCAAAGTGCATCGCGTGATTGACTGATGAATGGCGTCGACTTCCTCGTCCGTGAGGTCTTCGTCGATATTGCACCAGTCCGGCAAGGTTGAATGGGCTGAGCATCATCCGTGGATGAATCTGCCGCAACGTGGCGGGTCAGGTTCGCCCGCTGGCGAATGTCTCGGTCCAGTTCATCGACCTCTGCCTCAGACAGTCCGTCATCAATTTTCCAGTGGTCGGGGATCGCGGGCCGCGTATCGTCGCTGGTCGGCCCGGGAGTGTTCAAACCGATATTCACCACATTCACGGTGATCTGCTGCGATTCCTGCAATTGATGACCGACGAATTGTTCCATGACGGACCGCTCGCTGTGGTCGAGATCCCGGACGTTTCGAGTGACGGTTTCCATTCGAGTATTCTATCACTGGTCCCATCACCTGACGATAGAATACAGGTCTGCGTCGAGTGCCAGACACACTTGGCCCTGGTCCTCATGGGCCAGCGTCTTGCATCAGATGCCTCCCATCTGTTCCAATGGACCCTGCGCGAACTCCCTCCGATCGGCTCAACCCGATCCGCTGCCCACCCCCGAGCTTCTTGATGACCCGTCCCACCTCTCGCCGTGACTTCCTGCGCCGCTTTGGTTTGAGTGCGGCGGCGTTTCCGTTTCTGTGCAACTTGCCCAGCCTGGGATTCGCCAACTCGGAGGGGCGCAAGAAACGCCTCGTCATCATGTTCAGTCCGAATGGGATCGTGCCCAAGACGTTCTGGCCGGACGAAGACGGGGAGCTGAAGGGGTTCAAGGAGATTCTCTCGCCGCTGGAGCCGTATCGCGACCGCACGCTGACGCTGCACGGAGTGTGCGACAAGATTCGCGGCGACGGCGACAACCATATGCGGGGGATTGGCTGCCTGCTGACGGGGATCGAGCTGTTTCCGGGGAACATCCAGGGCGGCTCGGACACTCCAGCGGGCTGGGCGAGCGGGATGTCGATCGATCAGGAGGTCAAGACCTACCTGCAAAGCCAACCAGCGACGCGCACGCGGTTTGGCTCGTTGGAGTTTGGCGTCGTCGTCCCTGATCGCGCCGATACTTGGACCCGCATGGTCTATGCCGGACCCAACAAGCCGATCGCCCCGGTCGATGACCCCTATCAGATGCTCACCAAGCTGTATGGCAACGTGGCCGACCGCGAGACGCTGAAGAGCGTGCTGGATGATCTGAAGACCGACCTCGACAAGTTGAAATCGGTCGTGGGGAGCGAGGATCGGCACCTGCTGGAGGAGCAGGCGACCTTCGTCCGCGACATGGAGAAGGAACTCGCCGAGTCGCAGGCAGCCGCCCTCGGCCACGCCATCCCCCAACTCGAACCGGGCATCCGCGAGTCGAACGACAACCTCCCCAAGATCGCTCAGATGCAGATCGACCTGTTGGTTCACAGCCTCGCGTCCGACTTCACTCGCGTGGCCACCTTGCAGATTACGAACTCCGTCGGCCAAGCCAAGATGACCTGGCTGGGGATCGACGAGAACCACCACACCCTGTCGCACGAACCCGACAGCAATGAAGAGGCCCAGGCCAAGCTCACGAAGATCAACAAGTGGTACTGCGAGCAACTGGCCTACCTGACCAAGAAGCTGGCCGAGACGCCGGAGCCGGGCGGCGTGGGGAGCCTGCTCGACAACACACAGATCGTGTGGACGAATGAGCTGGGCCAGGGGAACTCGCACACGCTGGACAACATCCCGTTCGTGCTGGTCGGTGGCGGCTTTGACTACAAAATGGGGCGGTCGCTGAAGTACGACAAGGTGCCGCACAACCGTCTACTGCTGTCGTTCGCTCATGGGATGGGACACATGCTCGACCGGTTCGGCAATCCGGATTATTGCGGGGACGGGCCGTTGAGCGGGCTGGTGTGAAGGCCGGTGGACCGACTTGTCGTACGCATTCGGCAGGATTGACGCGACTCCTGCGACGCATGTGCATTTGACAGTCCTTTGGAACTCGCCATAACCTCCCCGTGACAAACTTGTTCTGAGGCTGCCCTCGTGGTATGCCAGCGAACAAGCCAGCTTGATGATCCCGTGGTCGGGTGGTTCTCCAGTCACCGAGAGTCCGTTCCGATCAAGAGGATTCCGTGTGATTGACCAAAGTCGAGAAGTTCCAGGATGATGTCTCTGTCTCGCCATGGCCACCCGATTCGCTGCCTGATCGTGGGATACAATGGGGCCGGGAATACCGGCTCCGATATCCGATTACTCACCGCGATTGACGATGTGCGTGAGGCGTTTGGCCCGCACACCCAAATCACTGTGACGACCATCAACGGGCCGCGGACAGCTGCGATCTTGCCTGCGGGGGTTGAGGTGGCCGAAATCGCCTTCACGCCGCATCAGTTCACGTGGGCGTTGTGGGGGCTCAGTGGGCAGCATGATGTGACGCTGCTGGTGGAGGGGAGTACCTTCAAGCAGGACTGGAGCGTGTGGCTGCTGCATGCCTATCTGTGGTCCGCGAACGCGACACGCTGGCGTGGCAATTACACCATTGCGTATGCCGTGGATGTCGGCGAGCTGTCGGGGTTTCATGCGGGGCGAACGCGGCATGAGTGCGAGCGGATGGCACTGGTTGTGACACGCACGGAGATTGCCCGCCAGCGGTTGGTCGATCTGGGGGTCAAGCGACCCATTCTCGCGAATACGGACACTGCGTTTCGCTACGTGCGGGAAGGAGAGCGCCGACCCGGAGGCCGGCGCGTGGTGGGACTGGCTCCGATCGAGTTCTTCCACTGGCCAATCCGGTTCAAGCCGTGGTGCAAGCCGGAAGAGAAGTACCGCTGGCCGCTGGCGTTCACTTGGAATGAGGAACGTCGCGCTCTGTCGGACGCGATGCTGGAGCGCTGGGTGCGCCTCGCCCGGCATGCGATCGAGACACACGATCTCGATGTTCAACTGATTGCGATGGAAGATCTCGATACCCCGGTGTGCGAACGAATCTTCGCCGCCTTGGGTCCGCTGGCCACGAATCGCGTTTCGCTGGCGTCATCCCGCCAAGTGGCACCGGGTGACATGGTCGCCATGCTCCGCGGCCTCGATGCCCTGGTCACGTCGCGGTATCACGCCTGCGTCCTCTCGATGGGCGGGGCGGTCCCGCAACTGGCGATCAGCCATGACGAGCGACTGGCCTCGATCTATGCCGAGATCGGGATCGATCGGGAGTATCTGCTCCACTACCGGCAACCCGATCTCTCGGAACAACTGCTCCCCAAGTTTGACCAGTTGATGCAGCGGGGGCCGGAGATTTCGAGCCTGATCCGGGAGAAGCACGACACACGGTTCCTGCCCTTGTGTGCCCAGAATCAGCTCGATCTCCGAGCGTGGGGCCAGCAGACTTTTGAATCCCGCTCGACGTGATTCGCTCCATCATGTCCGTTCCGTGTTCGCGATGACGCGACCAAGCCCGCGTACGGCACGTACTCTATGAGGCTCACTCTTTTTGGGGGTGTTGCGATGAGTCTTGTGGCATCGCTGTTCTTGTCCCGCCAGGGACACCCGACAATAGCCCACCGTTTCAACGGTGGGTACGGCGTCCACCGACGAAGCGCAGTCCCGCCAGGGACGAAAGAGGTTTCGCCCACCGACCAACCCGAGAGCGGTCTGTCGTCCCTGGCGGGACTGCGCGGGCGGGCCATCGCCCCGTAGGACGGGCACATTTGCCCGTCCCCGCTGTGTCTGACCCGCCAGAACGAGTCCACATGGGCAGCCAGTCGCCCCCGGTCCATGTCACTCGCTCGCGACGCGCGAACGTCGCTCGGGACGGGCCAATGTGCCCGTCCTACGGTGGTGGCCGCAGGCCACTCCGTGCCTCCGTAGTGAATTTCTGCCCGCTGCCTACTTTTGTAACGCACACACAAGAAGACAGGCTGGAAGCCGATCCCACTTACCGTTCCTCGTTCGCCGCGTATGGGCGAACTGACAGTAAGTCGGCTTCGATCATCGACAGGATGACCTGTCGGGCCAGTGGGGTAGCTGCCTGACTGCCGGAGCCGCCATGTTCGAGGAATACCGCGAAGGCATAGCGCGGTCGGTCGGCGGGGACGTAGCCCGCGAACCAGGCGTGGTCGGGTTTGTCGCTGCCGACTTGGGCGGTGCCGGTCTTACCCGCCACGAGCAGGCCGGGGATCTGGGCCTTGTGACCGGTCCCTTGGGGATGCGCGACGGTGAGTTCCAGCCCTTCGCGAATGGCATGCAGGGTGCGATCAGTGAGCAGTGGCTCTGGCTCCGTGGCTGGACCGTAACCTGGCCCCCCAGGTCCGGGCGGAACGGACGAGGACATCCGTTCTACGGCACTGGCCAGTTGGATGTCCCCGGAGGAGGCCGAGGGATCAGCGGCCTCGAGCGGGGTGAGTCGCGGCGTGATGACCCGGCCTCCGTTGCCGATGATCGCCATCATCCGCGCCACTTGCAGCGGGGTCACGGTCAGGTCGGCCTGTCCAATCGCGAACTGACGCATCGTGCCCGGATACCAGCGCTGGGTCTTACCCGCTGAAGAGCGAGAGGGGACATTCCCCGCTCGCTCGCCACCGATGTCGATCCCGGTCGGAGAGCCGAAGCCCAGTCGCCGGGCCCACGTTTCGATCGGCTGGGGTCCGACTCGCTCCACGGCGTCAAAGAAGTAGACGTTGCAAGACTGGCTGAGGGCCATCGGGAGCGTCATGTCGCCGTGCCCCTGCCCGAACTGTCGGTAGATGTAACAGCGGTCGTACCGGGGATCGTGCCAGTACCCTTGGCAGTGAAACGTTGGCTCGGGGGAGAGGGTGCCCTGTTCGAGACCGGCGATGGCGGTGACGACCTGGAAGACCGAACCGGGCGGGACGGTGGCTTGTGTGACGCGGGAGAGGAAGGGGTGGCGAGGATCGTGCGACCACTGGCTCCACTGCGTCTTCGAGGGATGCTGCATCGCCGCCAGATCAAAACGCGGGCTGCTGGCGGCGATCAGCGTCTCGCCGCTGCGGAGATCGAGCACCACGATGGCTCCGGCGGAGGGGATCACGGCCTCTTGTGACCCGTCCGGTGTGGCTTCGGTTGAGTCCTCCAGCGGCAACCCGGCCAGGGCGTCGTCCAGCAGTTGTTCGGCCTGTTGCTGGAGGGCCGCGTCGATGGTCAGCGTGATGTCGGACCCGTTGCGAGGCGACCGCACGACCTCTTGCTCGATGATCTCCCCCGCGTGATTCCGGACGACCCGCCGCAGGCCGCGCATGCCGCGCAGCTGGGTGTCATAGGCCCGTTCGATGCCACTCTGACCGAGGCGGTCGCCGACTTCGAGGGCCAAGGGATCGCCTTCGGGGAATCGGGTCTTCCGCTGCTCAATCGCCGTGGCATCGACAGCGGTTCGCAGTCCGATGAGATGCGGGGCGATGTGGCCCAGTGGATAGAGGCGTGCGGTGGTGGCTTGGATCTCGACGCCGGGAAAGCGGGACGGCTGAGACTCGATCGTGGCGATCTGCTCGATCGGGACATCGTCGAGCAGCGGGTGGGACTCCAACTCTTCGCGGAGGACCAGTGGTTGCGTGCTGGTTCGCTCGGGAGCGGTGGAGAGTTCTCGCCACAGACGGTTCAGAAGGGAGTCGGTCGGGGAAGGCTTCACCGAACTGTTCGCACGGGCCGCGCGGTGGGCGTGGACCGAATCAGACATGGCCTCGATCTTCCGTTGGATCGATTGGCGGCACTCGGTGAGATGCTCGGAGGAGCGACCGGTGAGGGCGGCCAACGAGAGCCAGAGCTGGTCACGTTCGTGGATGATTTCAGCTTGCGTCTCGGCCAGACGAACCGCGTTCTTACGCTCGCTACGGGGCAGGCGTTCCCGCGCGCGGGCCTTAAGCCAATCGGAGTTGACCGGTTCTTCGAGCCAACGGTAATGCACCTGAATCGAGTAACGGGGTTCATCGAGCGCCAGCACTTGCCCATCGCTCGACAGGATGCGGCCCTCCGAGGCGGGCAAGGTTTCAAACGACTCAGTCGTCTTGGTCCAGGCCCCGAGAAACCGATCCGGAATGAGGATTTGCAACCAGACCAGCCGCATTCCGATCAACAACACCGGGATCACGAACGCCACGTACAACATCCCCAACCGCGCCCGCGGGGCCGCGTCGACCGACCACTCGGGAGCGGGAGGCGGGTCGTTCCAGGGGTGTTGGAGGCTGTTGAGCATGGGGGGGGGCTGCTTCACCTCAAGCCCAGGGGTTGCAACCCCTGGGCTTTCTGAACTGAAGACTGAGAACTGAACACGAGTAATTCACTGCCCACCGAAGGCGGTTGTGAACGTCGTCGCCCCGTCGACTCGGACTTCGTTCTTCGACGGGAGAAGTTGGATCACCTGGGCCTTGAGCGGGCTGAACGGGCCGCCCACGTACTGCCAGGCGTTGACGGTGGCGTTGTCCTGGCCCTTGCCCCGCAGCGTGAACATCTCCTTGGCCTGTTCATATTGCAGCGAATACGCCTGAGCGAAGAACAGGCGACCCTCCATCGCGGCATTGCCCAGCGCTTCGATGGACACCGTTTGCGGTTTCCCGGCGGCGCGATTCCCGGAGATGCCGACCGTCAGCGTGTCGCTGCCCACCCACACGGCACTGTGGGCGTTCTGGGCGTCACTGGAGAGGTCGTCATGCTGAAAGGTCAGATTGGCGTTCTTAACGGGGGCATACATCAGCTCCACCCGGTCGTTGAGCTGGCCCCAGCCGTCCCGCGTATTGCCCTCCAGCTGGCCCTGGAACTCAATACCCACATACTCCCAGGGGTAATCCCGATTGGCATCCGCCGGGCGATTCGACTGGGCTGTGCCACGCGATTGGACGAGCATGCGGCGCGTGCCGGTCCGCCTCCAGTCCTCGATTGTGCCACGCGGGCCTTGCCCCTGAAACTTGCCAGTTTCCTGGTTGATGTCGAACTGCTGCAGCTTGGCTTTGAGGATCTCGATGAGCTCATTCTTGGGACCGTACTGGTACATCTCGACCGAGACCTTGTCCTGGCACTTCATGGTCTGGATGGCCAGACCCTCGGTGTTCGGGCGGTCGGCACTGAAGTCGATGCGCCCGTTCAGCACGGCCGTCATCTCTTCGGCCCGGATCGTGTTGTCGAGCAGCCGGGCCTTCACGCTTTGCAGGAACGTGGCCTTCTGTCCGTCGAATGTGATCCGCTCGACACAGGCGATGTCCGCGATGGTCGGGGGATTGAGAAGGTTTCCGGAGAAATCGCGACCGACGGGGAACCTCAACAGGCCTTGCCCGTCGATGGTGACGAGATTCTTCTCGCGGTCGATGACCACTTGTGGCCCCTCGATCGCGAAGTCCCCGATCTTGGCGATCACCGGTTCGCGGATGTTTCCCTGTTCGTCGACGACGCCCCGCAGAGTCAGGACTTGCCGCGTGCCGCCTTCGTTGGTCGCGTCAAACTCGCGAGCTGTCACTCGCACGGGTTGTTGCTCGAAGGGGAGTTCGGGGCCTGCGGACTCGGGGGCGGCACGGAACACCTGGACGCCGTCGACCCCGTGCAGTTCGCGGATGTCGACCTGTCGGGTGGCGGCGTCGAACACCGCCCTGCCGTGGATCTGGCGGCATTCGAAGACGAGAGGTTCCCCGGTGAGTAAGGGGGCTGGTTCGCCCGTCTCGGAATCGGTGTCGCGAGTCCGTTGCGGTTGATGCAGGGGGATCACTTGTCCGGAGGCGATTTGGATGTCGACCTGATCGATGCGGCGACCGACGACTCCGGGGGCCCCGAAGGTCACGTTTCCGATCGCCTGGATGCGGCGGACGGGGACTTGATCTGGGGCGAAACGCTTCGCTGATCGAGCCTTTGATCCGAGCCGGACCACTCCCTCCGTATCGAGATCCTCCAGCGGAGGCATCCAGGCGGTGAGCGTCTGACCGGTGAACTGCAGCTGGTCGAGATGGCTCACCGTGGCACTCCCACGGATGGTCAGCGTGGTCCACTTCTCCTGCGGATTCGGCACGAGGTCGAGCCGATCTTTCCAGTGGGCCGAGAGGTCCGCGTCTTCGCTCTCAGCCACCGAACGGTGTAGAAACCGACCCGCCCCGATGCCCGACAGTTGTTGCAACTGCTGGTCGGGGGTGTGCCGGATTTCGATCTGCGGAGCCTCGAACTTTTGCGACTGCCCCTGGAGCTTCCGCGTGACATCGACCCGCTCGGGATCGGTGAGAGTGAACAGCCCCCGCAGCGCGTCGTATTGCAGATCGGCGAGTTCGCACTCAAGTCCGTTCTCGGTGGAGCGGAGCTTCACGCGTTCTCGCGAGACCGAGCGGGGGTTCTGATGCGAGGTGGCCCGGATGTGCTTGAGCTCCATCCGCGAGATCAATCCGGGACTGACCGGGGACTCGGTTTCTGTCCCGCTCGCCGGAACGATGTCGCGGGAGTCGGAGTCGCGCAGACTCGCGATTTCTCCGAAGATCAACGCCAGCAGGTTGCACTCGATCTCATCCTT
>JAYTWO010000669.1:0-12833 GCA_043743415.1 Planctomycetota bacterium | reverse complement strand
TCACGGGCTGCACTGCTTGGAGGCCACCCCCGGGCCGACACTCAAGCATGTTTGGGAACACCCAGACTCCCGCCTCCACGAGTACGCCTTCCTCGTCGCAGCGGGGAAGCGGCTGTTGGTGCTGACCGACGCCTGCGAGTTGATCCTGTGGGAGGACACCGGGGACGCGGTCCGCGAACTGGGGTCACTCGACTTGAAGTCCGACAGCATCGAAACGCTCGCGGCCCCGGCCTTCGTCGGCACCCGCTGCTATGTGCGGATTGGAAAGGAGCTGCTCTGTTTGGATCTGGGCGTGACGTGTCTTGAGGACTGATCTTGTGTCCCCTCAGTCACCAATGACGAGTGCATTTCATGACGCAAAAAGACACGGAGTGGGCTTCGCCGACCACCGTAGGACGGGCACATTTGCCCGTCCCGAGCGACGTTCGCGCGTCGCGAGCGAGTGACATGGGTCGGGGGCGACTGGCTGCCCATGTGGACTCGTTCTGGCGGGTCAGACACAGCGGGGACGGGCAAGTGTGCCCGTCCTACGGGGCGCTGGCCCGCCCGCCAAGCCACCGCGAAAAGCCTCTCCCCAGCCGCATGACATTTGCGCAGCGTGAAAACAATTCGCGGATTAGTCGTATGGAGAGCATGTACTCGCCTCGCAGCTCGTTCATTCGCTATGATCCGGCCACGACCACTGCCCTCAAAGCACCGGATCCAGAGAACCGGTGCGGAACATTGGCGGGTGGGCGGTGTTTCTTCTCTGTGGGGAAGTCGTTCTCCACTCCGATGAGGCGTGCCTGGATTGACGGGATGCTGATCCCGAGAATCGGGGTACGTAGATCGGTGGACCCCTTCACAAGGCATCGGGACTCGTGACAACCACCAGTACCGTCAGCAACCCGTACCTCAAAGACCCGGATGTCCAGCTGATGCTGCGTGTCCGGGACGAGGACGAAGCGGCGTTTGCTCAGATCGTCGCCACCTACCAGGACCGGCTGATTGGCCTGTTGACGAACTTGGTGGGTGATCGCACGACCGCTGAGGATCTGGCCCAGGAGACCTTCTTGCGGGTCTACCGGGCGCGACACGGCTACGAAGCGAACGCCAAGTTCTCGACCTGGCTGTTTAGCATCGCCCACAACCTGGCCAGCAACGTGCGGCGCGACTTGGGGCGGCGGAAGGAGACCCAACTGGTTTCAGTTCCCGACACCTCCGGTCCGCAAGCCGGGCTGCAAGACCATGCGATTCCCGAGAAGTCGGCCCTCATGCCGTCGCGCGTGATGGCCAAGGTGGAACTGATGGCCAAGGTCCAGGCCGCGATGAAGACTCTCAACGACCGCCAGCGGATGGCGCTGCTGCTCCACAAGTTTGAGGGGATGAGCTACATCGACATCGGAGCCGCGATGGAAATGACCCCGCAGGCCGTCAAATCGCTGCTCTCGCGAGCCCGCGATCAGCTGCGAGTGGCTCTGGAGGAGTACGTCCAATGAGGACTCTTCTCACACGCGACCAATCCACCCCGGGAGGCCCCAGTCATGGATAATCGACTCAAGCGCGTCTCCGTGGAGCATCGAGATAACTTCGTAGCCTACCTCGACGGGGAGTTGGACCCGACCGAGGCCAAGGACTTGGAGCGGGTTCTGTCTGACAGTCCGGTGGCCCGCAAGGATGTCGAACTGCTCGTGCGAACCTACGACATGCTCGACCTGCTGCCCCGGCCGCCAGCGACCGTCGCATTCACGCAGAAGACGATGGCCACGATCAAGTTGTCGGACATCAAGCCCGACATCACCCAGGCGGCGTGGTACAAACGCCTGCAACTGGGGTTGGTCGCCATCGCGGGGGCGACCTTGTTGGCGGTGACGGGGCTACTCGCGTATGCGGGCACGACGCGTTGGATGCCGACCGAGGAGGATCTGCTGCTGCGTGACTTGCAGGTCATCAAGAACCTGGATGAGTACAGCCAAATCGGCCAGTTTGAGTTCCTGGAACGGTTGCAGGGGCAACCGACACTGATGCTGGAAATCAGTGAAGAAGTGAGGTCCACTCATGGCCGCTAAAACCTGGATCGGATGGGGCCTCGCCATGGCGGGAGCCCTCGCTGCCGGTCCGCTTGTTCTCGGGCGAGGGAACCCCGCGCTCACCTCCGCGCACGACGAAATCGCCCGGATGTCCGAGGTGGAACGGACCGCCCTCAAACGCCAGTACGACCAGTATCGTTCCATGAACGAAGACCAGCGGGCGGCCCTGCGCACACTGCACCAGCAGCTCGAGGCTGATCGCACCAGCGGGGCACGCTATCTCTCCACGATGAACGACTACTGCGACTGGCTCAAGACGATTGATGCCTGGCAGCAGGACGAACTGGCTCACATCGACGACCCGCTCAAAAAGGCCCAACGAGTCGGCGAGATCGGCACTGACCGCCGCAAGAAATCCCTGGCCAATGCCGCCGCTCACGAAGAAGAAGGTGCCCCCCGAATGGGCTTCGGTCAGGCTCCCATATTCCTCACGGAGGAACAGCTCCAGAAACTCTTCGATTCCCTGGCCAGTCGCCTGCCCCCGGAATTGCAATCCACGTATGAGAAGGAGCATGGCCTCAAGCGAATCGGACTCCAGGTCATAGCCCTCAAGCAGGAATTGCCAAAACTCGATCAGTTATTCCAATCCATCCCAGAGGGCGAGTTGCGGGAGATGATTGAAGCCAGCGGAAACGCTGAATTGATGGCCATTATCACCCACGCGGGAGACATGCCTCGTGGCGACCGCGCGATGCTGGTCAAGCGCGGGATCGTCATGTCCGTGGTCGCCCAGTTCGTACGGGAATCGAATGCCTTCACCGATATCGAACTGCAACAGTTCTTCAACACACTGCCGAAAGAGACACAGGACGAACTCTTGCAGCTCCGGGCCGAGGACTTTAAGCGAGCGCTGCGGATGAGGAAGCTGGCATCTGATCCAGTGATTGACGAGTTGCGCCGTCTGGGACCGCAGTTCGACTCCCAGACATTCTGGGAACGACTGGAAAGTCGGAGAGGCTTCCCGGGTCCCGGTGGCCCGAATGGAGGTGGCGTTCGCCCCAGAAATCCCGAGGGAGAACGCCCCCCGCGCGAAGAGGATCGCGGGGGTCCGTTCTTACGCCCGAATGGACTGCGTGGTCCCGGTCGAGGCAACGGCCCGCCGCCTCCCCGACCAGGAGACCCCGAGGGGCCACCGCCCGAGAGTCCCGCCGGAAAAAGTCGTCCGTAGGCCCTGTCAAGTCTTCATTTGGGGTTCCGTCTCCCGAGGGAGGCGGAACCCAGAAATCAAGCCCTGACGAGGCACTCGAATTCTCTCGAATTCTGCGACATCACCAGTGTGGAATTCAATAAAAAACCCGGAAACAGCGAGTCCTAGGGGGGCTTTGGACTCAAGCTATTTCCGGGGGCGATGAGAATTCGCAAACACGCTCAGAGCAACCCCGCAGCGAGAGGAAAAAGGCAGGAATCGTCGGCCTCCTTGCCTTCGATTTCCCGTGCCGAGCCATCCTTGGCCAGCATTCCACGCTGCGTGTTGTTCTTTCGCGGTCAGCGATCGAACGGCGGGAACTTAAGCCTGTTCCGGAATTGGGTCAAGAGGTCTTCCCCAGAATCCCGAGGGCAGCACGGACTCTGCGATATCTGCCGATGTCCATCGTGTCGAACGAATTCATTCCATAAACGGTCAGATCACCTACGGGAAATGCAAGAACGGGCGACACCTCCGAAGACGTGCCGTCCGTATGAAGCATCACTCGCTTGTCGAGCCTGCAGGGAGACTGACGCTGGGCTCTACGGGGCCAATTCCGGCTCCGGTTCGTCTTCAAATGCAGTCTGCGTCGTATTCGTGTACTGCACCGGCGGTTCTTCCGGCGGTTGATGCGAATGAGGGGCCATGAACGCCACGGTCCCCGGCAGCCGGTCCCGCGTGATCCCGGCGGGTCCGGAGGTCATGCGTTCGACTTCTCCGTTGATCGATCCGGACTTGAACGGACCCATGCCGACGATGAACCAGCTGTTGGTGTCGGAGCGGGCGAGAGTCATGCCGCCTTCGCCGAGGACTTCCTTGGTCTGGGCGTCGACGGCGACGATGCCCAGCTTGGCGGTGCCGGTCTGCACCTGGCGCGTCAGTACGCGAACCTCGGGTAGTGTCATCATGCCCGGCACCGTGACCGCCGGTATGCCCAGAAATGAATCGGCGATATCGGTGCCGACGACTCCGGTTCGCATCTCGAGGAGGACTTCGGCCTCCTCCGGCTTGGGAACCAGGATCGCCCCTTGGTGCAGGATGCGATGGCGAACCGACGCGATCACATACGGCTTGTCGATGCAATCGACATAGCGGTCATCCAGGTAGACCGTGTGCCCCTGGAAGGCTCGGAAATCGATCTTGTCGAGAGCCTGATCCACCGCGTTCGAGATCAGCAACTGCTCGGTGGCAGTGCGAACGGTATTCGAAGTCTTGATCGACGCACAGCCAGACAATGAAAGTGCGACAATCCCCCACATGACGGATTTTGAACGGAGCATGGTGCGTCCCTCCTTGGAAACGACCGAGCGGCCCGGATCTTCCTGTTTCGAGGGTTGTCACAATCCCAGTGATCCCCTGCGAAACGAAAACCATCAGTGCCAATATCGAATGGCCACGAGGGACTTAACAAGGGGACTTGAATTGCCAAACTCATCTGGAAGTATTTTCAGGAATCCGCAGCGTAAGACACATACTTTCGCGCAATCCGGAGAGTTCCGATCATGCGGGATATCCAGCACAAAGCCCCCAGGCGGGTCATGTGCGGTGTCCTGTTTGCGAACCCGCTTAAGTGTCCACTGAGTACACGGCTAATAGGGGTACACGGCTAATAGGGACCGTTCCTGCAAGGATTGGACTGGCACGAGTTGCTGCCGCCCCGCGCCCGCCACCCGCACGATGGGGCGGTTTCGGAGAAATCGCCGAGAGCGTCTCGTGATTCCGGTCGGACACAGGAAGGATCTCACGGCATTCCCGTTGCTGTCCATCTGAGGTGGAGTCATGGATTGCAGAGATCCCTCTTGACAGGGGGAGGGGGGGACTTAGACTGAAGAGTCGGAAACTCTCGCGGAGTCGGAAGTCGCATTCGCGCCAGTTGTGCCGACTCTATCGACGGTGCATGCTTCGCGAGTCGTAGCAACGACTCGATTTTCGCAGGAGACAGCCTCTCAATGTCCCGAATGAGAGGATGTGGTGTGGAGCGTATGGATTGCGCCAACGAGTCTCTGTTGACCTCGCGTCACGGTGACTTTCGACGTTGACCTGACTTTGAATTGTTGAGACGCCCGGTCTGGGACTCTCTGCACTCCCTTCTTGTTCAAGCAAGTTCACGCAAAGGCGGATTCCATGGCTGCTGCCCCTTCGAGTAAGCCCGGTGCCGTTCACTTCTGGCTGATTTTCTTCGTGATGTCGACGCTGATTCTGCTCGTCACAACGATCATGTTTGCTAAGAACCACGGCGAAGCCTTGGCGGTGGCGACGGCTGCGAAGACTGCCGAAGCCACGGCCACGTCAGGCATGACGAATGCACTGGCTGATCTGGAAGCGGTCAAGGCGTCGTTGGGTTACAACGAAACCGATGTCGGTGTGGGAACCCCCGCGCCAGCGAACACGCTGCGTGACCACATCGCACGGGATCTGACCGCGTTTGGGATGAATTTATCCCAGCCCACCGTGTCGGCCACGATCGCCACCATGCGGTCCAGCCTCAACGCACAGGCCGAAGAAAACAAACAACTGAAAGCCAGCTTGCAGTCGGAACAGGCTGCGCACCAGGCGGCCATTACCGGCAAGAACAATCAGGTGGGAATCTTCATGACCGACAAGGACAAGTCGGAAGCCGACCTCACCAAGCTCGTGAAGGAACGCGACGAACTCGTCCGCCAGAGGGATGCCGAGATTGCCAAGTGGCAGCAGGCCTACCGCACGGAGCAGGTCGAAAAGGAGCAAATCCGCGACGAACTCGCCCGCCTGTCCAAGGACTTGAGCGAGCGCATTTTGCGTTTGAACCAGATCGTCGATTACCAGCGGCAGCAGTTGGAAGATCTCAAGAACGACAGCTTTGATATCCCGGATGGCCGAGTCACGACCGTGGACAATACCCAACACACGGTGTGGTTGAATTTGGGACGCAAGGACGGGCTCCGGTCGCAGGTGACATTCAGTGTCTATGGCAAGTCGAACAAGGGAGTCGCCCGCGGCCCGGAAGACGTGAAGGCCAAGATTGAAGTGGTGGAAGTCCGCGACACGTCCTCCATTGCCCGTATTTTGGACGAAGAACGAGATCGTCCCATCGGGATTGGTGACGTGGTGTTCTCGCCCGCGTGGTCGGCGGGCTTGAAGGAATATTTCGCCTTTGTCGGCGATGGCGACCTGAACAAAGATGGCGTGATGGATGGCAAGGACCGCAAGATCCTGAAGGATCTGCTCACCAACGCGGGTGCGGAGATGGATGTGGAAATCACCAATGAGGGTCTGCGGGAGCCTGCCGATTCCAAGCTGTCCGTGCATACCAAATGGTTGATTGTGGGAGATGTGGGCGACCCAGCCACGGCCGTCAATGACCAGGCGAAGCTGCAGCGAATCCAGGCCGTGCAGGCTCAGCACAAGCTGCTGGTGCAGGAAGCCCGCGAGCTCGGGATCAAGATTGTGTCGCTCAAGGATTTCCTGACGTACATCGGCTGGAAGCCGGAGTCGAGCCTGTACATCCCAGGGTCTGAGACCAAGTTCAATCTGAAAGCGGGATCGCGCAGCACCGGGGTCAACGATACGCTGGGTGATCGGACCTCGGCGGGAGCCACCTCCAAGTCTGTCGTGCCCAAGAAGAAGTAGTGACCGGGTGGAGTCCAGTCCTGAGGCTGCTCCAGAGCCGCCCGAAGACTGGACTCCCACCCGACCTCCGGTGGTGACGCAGCAATCGTCGTTTTCGAAGTTCTTCTTCGGCACGGACAGCCTGGCATGGACGAACAAGCGTGGGTCGGGCCGGCGGAAACGGCTCCCGTGGGCTGGACCGTGTTCCCTTCGTTGGAGGCGCTCCTCGACTCCCCATTGCGGGCGGAGCGCATTGTGCTGGACGACCGCGCCGCCGTGCTGCGCGAGGTGGATTTTCTAAAGGTCTATACGCACTCACCGCTGGCCCGGATCACCCGGTGTGTCGGTCCGTGGCGAGCGGGGATTGGTCGCACCGATCCCGCGTGGCCGCTCGTGACAACCTGCCGCAGCGGAGGCGATTCACTCGACGCAGCCGCTTGGCTGCCGCTCACTTCCGGGTATGACGGGCTGGCTGCGGAGGAGGAACCGGTGGACCTGTCGGGAGTCTCGGTCGGTGTCCGGGTATCTGATCCCGAGTTGAGAGAAATGTGGGTGGATGGCCTCCAGCAGTTCGGGGCTGATCTGGTGGACGAGGGGGCGGATATCCTGATCGTGGATGAGTCATTCCGGCGCACCGGCTCAGTTCACGCCTTCGTCGTGCAACTCCGTTCCGACCCTTGGAATGCGGACACGACATGGGCCGAGTCGAGTGTCGCCTCGGTTCTGGATTCGCCCGTGGCCATCATGCGGCGAGTGCTGCGAGTGTGGGAGCGAGTACACTCATGAGGAGCAGCAAATACGTCTTCACTGTGCTGGTCATCTGCATTGCTGCGAGGTATTTCTGGAAGCCGGGACCGGTGAATCGCCCTCCCAGTCGCGAGGCCGAGGTTCGCTGGAGCCTGCAGCGACAAATGGTGGAGACCGGTCACTCGACTTCCATCGTGCTGCCCGATGTGCAATTGAAGCGGGAGTCGCTACCTGAACTAAAAGCGGTGGCGTCGCAGATCACGGAACTCAACATCTCGGGCGAGGGGCTGGCCCTGGAACTCGATGCCATCACTGCCTGCACCCATCTGCGGATCCTGCACCTGCGAACCAAGATCGGCGACAAACACCTCGCCGCCTTGGCCCAACTCCGCGAGTTGGAGGTTCTTGACCTGCCGCTGGGCACGGGCGTGACGGACGCGGGGCTGAAAGCGCTGGAGGGCCATCCCACGCTGAAACTGGTGCGTCTACGGGCCGCTCAAGTGACCGATGCTGGGCTGGCGTCGTTGGCCCAGATGCCTGCCCTGAAGTGGCTGCACTTGATGGAGGTACCGGTCACAGATGCCGGACTCGAAGCATTTCGGTCGATGCCTAAGTTGGAATCCCTATACCTGGATGGAGATCGGGCGACTGACGACGGGTTGTCTGCCCTGATTCTGGCCCGTCCGGACCTCCATTTTCACCGAGATCAGGTGCATCTGGCGACCGACCCCCGCGGGCAGGATGGGCATCGGGATTGAGACCGGGTGAAATAGTCAGCCGTCTGCCTGAAGGCCCGAAGTGTCATGGGGGGGGGCTGGCTCCCGACCCCAACGGGGTCTCGCCGCTTAGCCCAGGGTTGATCGCGTAGCGAGCTACCCTGGGTTGCATGACACGCACATGGCATCAACCCCAGCGGGGTTGCGTCTCCGTTTCGGACAGATGAGTACGATGAGTTACAGTTAGGACTCGTTGTCGTCGAGAGCGAGAAAAACGAGTGAGATCGCACGCCGATGCAACCCCATTGGGGTTGGAGTCTCGGAACGCCAAACAGACCCAGGGTAGCTCGCTGCGCGATCCACCCTGGGCGATGAGGCGGAACACCTTTGGGGTAAAGAGCTTGTGGACACGTCGCTCGACATTTTCGAAGAGCGAAAACGGGGAATCGTGAATCGCACACCACCGACGGCCAGAAAACTTTCAAGACCGCGTTAAGTTCTTCCCATTTATCGACTTCTGGCCTCTTGGGACACGGGACAAGCACCCCGAATTCTGTTAAACTACGGCTCTCCCGGAGGCGGTTCCCCATCGCCCCCGTGACTGAACGGATTCCGTCCCCCTCGAAGACTGCTGGAGCAGCCACTGGGAGACTCCGAATCGAGCTGGGAAGTTGCATTTCCCGGGCGATAGGCGTCTTCCCCGACTGCCCGCAGGCCGGAGCGCCTCGGTGAGTGACACGATCAACCCAGAAACTTCCGTCTCCACTGAAAAGCACGAGGGCGACCAGTCCGGCTACGGTGCGGACCAGATTCAGCACCTCGAAGGGATTGAGGGGATTCGGCATCGCCCGCAGATGTACATTGGCTCGACCGACAATGTCGGCCTGCATCATATTCTGTTCGAAGTGACCGACAACGTCCTGGATGAGTTCGTGAACGGATTCGCGAAGACGCTGTCTGTCACGATCAACGCCGACGGCTCCGCGACCGTGGCCGATGACGGACGCGGCATCCCCGTCGGCAAGATGGCGGGTAAGGACCAGTCGGCTCTCGAAGTCGTCTTCACTGAGATCCACGCGGGCGGAAAGTTCGACCGCAAGGCGTACACCACCGGCACTGGCGGACTGCACGGTGTCGGCATCACTGCGACGAATGCGTGTAGCGAGTGGCTGGAAGCCGAGGTCCGCCGCGAGGGGCACGTCTGGACGATGGGCTTCGCGCAGGGGCGCATGATTACCCCGTTGTCGAAGCTGGGAGCCACGGAGCAGACCGGGACAAAGATCACCTTCAAGCCCGATTCGGCCATCTTCTCGACCACGACTCTGATCTACGACACAGTGCATAAGAAGCTCCAGGACTGTGCGTTCCTCAACCCCGGCATTCGGGTATACCTCAAGGACGACCGCACTGGGCAAAATGACACGTTCTACTACGAGGACGGCCTGCGCGAGTTCGTCCGCTGGCTGAACCGCACCGAGACGCCGCTCTTTCCCGATGTGATCCGCATCACGGGGCAACTCGACACGACCGTGGTGGATGTGGCTCTGCAATGGAACGACGGGTACTCCGAGAACATCCGTTCGTACGCCAACGGCATCTACAATCCCGACGGCGGCACGCACATGTCCGGGTTCCGCACCGCCCTCACCCGCACGATGAACAACTACGGCAAGCAGGCGGGCATCTATAAGGACGCCACCCCCGCCGGTGAAGACTTCCGCGAGGGTCTGGCCGCCGTCATCACCGTCCGCATCCCGAACCCGCAGTTCGAATCGCAGACCAAGATCAAGCTCACCACTCCCGAAGTGGAAGGGGCCGTGAACTCCGTCATCGGTGATGGCCTCGCCAAGTTCTTTGAAGAGAACCCCTCCACAGCCAAGATGATCGCCCAGAAGGGCCAGCGGGCTGCCGAAGCCCGTGAGGCCGCCAAGCGCGCCCGCGACCTCGCCCGCGACAAGAGCAAGGTCTCCGGCGGGGGGCTGCCCGAGAAACTCCGCGACTGCCGCAACCATGACCTCCGCATCTCCGAGCTGTACCTCGTGGAAGGTGACTCCGCCGGTGGCACCGCCGACACGGGGCGCGACTCCGGGAACCAGGCCATCCTGCCTCTGCGCGGCAAGATCATCAACGTCGAAAAGGCCCAACTCGTTAAGGTGCTGGCCAACACCGAAGTCGCCTCTCTCTTCAAGGCGATCGGCATCGCGCCGATGGCCGAAGAGATCGACATCATGAAGCGGCGTTACGGCAAGATTATTCTGATGACCGATGCCGATGTCGACGGCTCGCACATCCGCACGCTGCTGCTGACGTTTTTCTTCCGCCACATGCGGGAACTGGTCAAGCAAGGCTGCGTCTACGTCGCCCAGCCGCCGCTGTACCGCGTGTTCCAGAAGAGCAAGCGGAACCAGAAGCCGCGCTATGTGCAGACGCAAGAAGAGATGATGTCCGAACTGCTCGGGCTGGGACTGGAAGGCACCAAGCTGGTCGTGAAGCCCCGCGCCAATCTGATTGCCGCTCGATACGGATCGAAGGTCGCTGCCACGGAACCGTTCACCATCGAAGGCGAACAACTGAAGAAGCTGGCCGATCTGATGGACCTCGTCGAGGTTCAGTTGGAGACCCTCGAACGCCGGGGGATCGAACTCCGCACACTGGCCACGCACCAGGTGAACCCCGAGGGGTTACTGCCGCGCTACCGCGTGTTCCTCGGAGCCGCCCAGCACTGGTTCACCACGAAGCCGGAGCTCGACGCCTTCCTGGCCGAGGCCGAGAAGAAGGCGGGCGGCGAACTCAAGATGGCCGATGAGCCGCTCGCCAAAACTGCCGAGGAGGGCAGCGAGCCGAAGGCCCACCAAAGCTCCCTGCAAGTCAACGACCTGCACGAAATCCGCACGATCAACGAGACGATTAAGCGTTTGCAGGCCGAGTTCGGCCTCACGCTCAACGACTTACTCGTCTCGCCCCCGGTGAACGGCGAACCGGTCCACCCGTACCAACTCGAACACGACGTGACCCCCCGCAAGCTGATGAGCATCCGCGAACTAGTCAGCTCGATCCGCACGATCGGCGAACGCGGCCTGATCTATACGCGGTTCAAAGGTCTGGGCGAAATGAACCCCGACGAGCTCTACGAAACCGCCATGGACCCGCACAACCGCATCCTCAAGCGAGTCGTTCTGGAAGACGCCGCCGCCGCCGAAGAAATCTTCCGCGTGCTGATGGGCGAACAGGTGGAACCCCGCCGCGAGTTCATCGAGAAGCACGCGCTGGAGGTGAAGGATCTGGATATCTAACGGCCACTCTCCATCGAGCCGGAAGCGTCAGCGCCCGGAGCTTTCCGGAAGATAACGATCCAATCGGTGCCACTGGCGAGGGCTTTAACTCGCCAATGCGGTGATCGGCGAAACGTCCACCAAACACTGGACCACGTGTGTGCGTCAGGAAAGTAGGTGGCGATCAGAAAATGACCACGGAGGCACGGAGGCACGGAGAAATTCAGGAGTTCAGCGTTCAGCGTGATTCACGAGGGGCCGGTTTCTGGACCGTGTGTGTGTCGTGAATCCCACCCGCTGGCCTCGACTTCAGCCATCAGCCATCAGCCATCAGCCATCAGCCATCAGCCATCAGCCATCGGATTCCAGGGGCTGCTGAGCGTGCCAGCCTCTGCTCCGTGCCTCCGTGGTGAATTCCTACCTACTTTGCTGATGCACACACCTGGCGGCCCAAAGCGACCGCCGGTAATACCCGGCGCATTGAAGCGTTGCTACAATGCCTATTGAGCGGTGTTTCACAGGGTTGATTCTGTTTCTGAATGAGGTGCTCAACATGTCTGCGATGTTGACTGAACAAACTCGGCGACCTCAGCCCAGCCAGCGGTTGCTGACGTGTGCGGATGTTGTGGTACTCCCGGAGTCACTTCCCACGGGAGACGTGCGGTACGAACTCGACAACGGAAGGCTGGTCATCATGGCTCCCCCGGGGGACTTGCACGGTGCGATTCAACTCAACATCGGTTACGAATTGAAGCGTCAGGGTGAGTTGGTAGGGCACGGAAAAGCGCGGACAGAAGTCGGCATCGTGCTGTGGCGCAACCCCGACCGCTTGGTGGGAGCCGACGCCGCGTTCGTGGCTCAATCGTCGTTGCCGCTGAGAGTGACGAGCGAAGGTTATCTCGAAACCATTCCCGACCTGATCGTTGAAATTCGCAGCCGTAACGACACGGTGGCCGAACTGAACGCCAAAGCCGATGACTATCTCGTCGCTGGCGTGCGCCTCGTCTGGCTGGTGGATCCCATGTCGCGGACCGTTCTGCAATACTCGGGCTCCTCCGAACCCGTGCGGCTCGGCGAAACCGACTGGCTCGACGCCGGAGACATCATCCCGGGCTTTCGCCTGCTGGTGGCCGACTTGCTGAAAACTTAAGGTTCATCCGACTATTTGGGGGGTTGGCCCGTAGCCGGGCGGATTTTTCGAGGCATCTCTCCGATGTCCCATACTTGCAGGGAGATCCGCCAATCTGCTGCAATG
>JAYTWO010000668.1:0-6464 GCA_043743415.1 Planctomycetota bacterium | reverse complement strand
ATCAGCACCGTCATGAAACGCCGCAGCTGCGCCTGGAACGATGCGTTCCTGCTCGAAACAGTGCTGGGGATCACGGAATAGTACGCGCTGGCCCTGACTCTGAAGAAGACATACGGTAACGATTCCTACAATAATGCTTACACCGACATCCAAAAGCTCCTGGCCAAGCACCACTTCACCCCACAGCAAGGCAGTGTCTATTTTGGTGATGCGGTGAAAGTCGACGCCGTAAAATGCGTGCTGGCCATCTTTGATTTGTCAAAGACATATAGTTGGTTTGCGCCTTCAGTCAGGGACATCCGGATGTTGCGAATAGAAGAACAAAACGATCTGATGAGTGCGGTTCAACAGGCTGTTCTGAAGTAGTTCCGAGTAACGTCTGGCTCTCAGTCTTCCCATAGGCAGACAACGGTCGCTTGCCGGAACGCCCATCAGCGGCAAAGTGATCTATGACCGGAAGTTGCGATTGATTGAGACTCTCGCCCCGTGCAATTCCGTACGAGCAGGGAGAGTCGGAATGGATTCCGAGAACGAGACCCCACCGCAAGGGGCGAACTGGGTGTGGCGTCAATTGCCGACCGTCCCGTCCTGCGCAGTTGGCGGTTCGCGAGCTCTCTCTCCCCACGTTCTGGCGAACTTCACTACGACACGCCCCGCATCCAACAAGAAAGCCGTCCTCGAAGGGACGGCTTTCTGCGTTTGAACAACCTCTCCCAGTCGGGCTGTTAGCCCTTCTTGGAACCCTTCTTGATGTGCGGCTTGGTGACGGACTTCTTCGCAGCCAAGTCGTGAGCCTTCTTGGACTTGCCGCCCTTCGTGAACACGTTGTCCCAGTTCTTCCAAAATTCCGGGGTCGCCCCGGTGCGTACGATCGGTCCACTCATCAAATCAGTCCTGTGTAGGCATTCGTCACACCCCGACAAGAACCCCCTGCCCGGCGACGACATCAGCGGGCCTCTCCCAGCGCCCGTGTCTACCCTATATGTTGAGGTACGGCGGGGGAAAGTCAAGACCGAGGGTTGCCAGAAGTGCGTGTGCGAGTGGCACACTCCCTCGGAAACGCCCCGCCGGAAGGTCAGGAGTGGTTCAAACTCCGGGCGGTTGAAGTCGAAGACGTTGTGCCTCGCCCCCGGTCCGAGGCGCGGGTCTTCGTCAGACTTCACAGCCAGTCAGGCACTGATCTGCCTGTGTCGGGGCTGTGCGCCGTGTGCCCTTGTTGGCCATGCCACTCAGGGACTGGTCGATGCACTGCTCGGGATCGGCGTTCTGGGGGTCATTGGCCCAGGCATTTCGTAGCTGTCCATTTCCTCGGTTCCCAGCTTTGCTGGAGTCCGAGTATCCCCGGAACCCCCGACCTGAGTGTCCCAGTCAGTCGCAGCGTCGTTTGTCGTTCGTTACCATCAAGCCGTCAGCGATCACGTCCGCACCCCGATCCCCCGCAGCACTGCCACATGCTCACCCGAGTCGAAGCCCTGAACTTCCGCTGCCTGCGCTACGTCTCGCGCCCGCTCGACCGGTTTCACGTGCTGGTGGGTCCGAACGCCAGCGGGAAGACGACGTTTCTGGATGTCGTGGGGTTTGTGAGCCAATTGGTATCCGGTGACCTTACTTCAGCAATCGAATCAAGATCACCTTCTTTCGAGTCGCTTCTGTTTAGAAAGGAGGGATCGAATTTCGAACTTGCATTAGAGGCAGCCCTGCCCGAGTCAATTCAGCGAGAAATCACGGGAAATGCGTTTGACGTGATTCGCTATCAGGTATCAGTTCGCTTTGACCAAAGCAAAAATCAAGTCCTGATTGATCGCGAAAAGCTCTGGGTCGAGAAACGAAGCGAGCCTCAGATTCGGCAGCTAGACCTGTTTCCCAACTGTCCAACTTCGCCAGTAACGATGATTCGGCCTCGAAGGAAAAACTCTCGAACGATCATTACTCGCTCAGACTCTGGACGAGCAAACTATTACTCTGAAACCTATAAGGAAACAGGCAAAGGGTGGGGGCCACCTTGGGATCTGCGAACAACTGCATCTGCGCTCACACATCTTCCAGCAGACGAGTCCAAGTATCCTGTGGCTACATGGTTCAAAGAACTTATCTCAAATGGTATTGTAAACATTGTCTTGGATAGTATCAAAATGCGATCACCTAGCGCTGCGGGGCAAGGAAAAAGATTTAAAACCGACGGTTCCAACTTGCCGTGGGTCGTCAAGAATTTGATCGACACGGACCCTGACAATTACAAAGCATGGATTGATCATGTCCAAACAGCTCTTCCCGATCTCATTGGTGTTTCAACACAGGAGAGGCCGGAGGACCGGTCGAGATATTTGATCCTACAGTACCGTGGAGGACTGGAAGTACCCTCGTGGGTTGCTTCAGACGGCACTCTTCGGTTGCTAGCACTCACACTGCCAGCGTATTTGGATGATTTAACAGGCGTGTTGATGATCGAAGAGCCTGAAAACGGCATTCATCCACGAGCTGTAGAAACGATGTTTCAAGCTCTTTCCAATCTCGATAAGGCACAAATACTTGTCGCAACCCACTCACCAATCATCCTAAATATTGCTGAGCCAAAGCAAGTATTGTGCTTCGCGAAAGATCAGAACGGGGCTACCGACATTGTGAGAGGCGACGAGCACCCTGCCTTAGTCGATTGGCAGCATGATGTCAGCCTGGGGACGTTGTTCGCGTCAGGAGTGCTGGGGTGAGTTCTGTGCTTCCCACTGCTAAAGACTTGATTATCCTTGTCGCCGATCTCGACCAAGAGAGCGCGCTGTTCGGGTTGCTGGGGCGGCATATGTCGCTGAAAACGAAGCCCATTACTTACGACATTCGACGGCATCCCGGTCGTGACTCGGGTTGCCGAACTCAGGGCTGTGAATTCCTGCGAACATTTTGCAGACAGTACCGCAATGCAATCCTACTGTTTGACCTCGAAGGGTCTGGCCGAGATCAGCATTCCGTTGAAACCATCGAGAACCATTTGAGCCAGCAACTCTCCATCAACGGATGGGGAGACCGCGCTCGCTGCATCGTCATTGTTCCTGAGCTGGAGGCTTGGGTATGGAGCGAGTCATTAGCTGTGGACGTAGTTCTTGGGTGGACTCCTCTGGCAGACTTGCGCGGCTGGCTGCGTGGTGAGAATTGGCTGGCTCCCGGCGAATTCAAACCCAGCCGCCCCAAAGAAGCATTACACGCTGCATTGAAGCAAGTCGGTAAGAAGTCCGTCGCTCCGCTATACCGGAAACTCGCCGAGAAGGTCAGCTTTCAATACTGCACAGATCGTTCTTTCGTCCGTTTACTCACCGCTCTCCGAACATGGTTCCCCGTCGCCCCTCCCGAGGATCACTCATGATTTGCCTGCCTCGCCTCCTCGTCTGTTTCATGCTGCTCTGCCTTCCCTCGGCCCTCATCGCCCAAGGGCTCAAGATCCCCCGCGCTCAGGACCGGCCCCCCGGCCCAGCTCTCTCGGCGGAAGAGGCCGTCAAGAAGATGACCGTCCCGGAGGGGTTCACGGTCGAGATCGTGGCGAGCGAGCCGCAGCTCATGAACCCGGTGGCGATGTGTATTGATGAGCAGGGGCGGTTCTGGGTCACGGAGAGTTTCGAGTACCCGCGTCGTGAGGCGGGGCCGGGTCGCGATCGGATCAAGGTACTCGAAGACACCGATCAGGACGGGAAGGTCGACAAGGTCACCGTCTTTGCCGAGGGACTCAACATCCCATCGGGGATCAACGTCGGGCACGGCGGCGTGTGGGTCTGCAACGCGCCGGACCTGCTCTACTTGCAGGACACGGACGGCGATCTCAAAGCTGACAAGACATCGGTCATGCTCACCGGGTGGGGTCGCGATGATACGCACGAGCTGCCGAACTCGCTGACATGGGGGCCGGATGGGTGGCTGTATGGACTCAATGGGGTGTTCAATCACTCGCATGTGAAGTATGGGAAGGACAACCCGAACTTGGCGAAGAACCCGGACCATCCCGGCTGGCCGCTGACGTGTGCTCTCTGGCGGATCAACCCGCATACCAAGCAGTTCGACATCTTTGCCGAGGGGACCAGCAACCCGTGGGGCATCGCGATCAACGATGAGGGGGAGTTCTTCCTCTCGGCCTGCGTGATCGACCACTTGTGGCACATCACGCAATCGGGCTACTACATCCGCCAAGGCGGCCCCTACCCGCCGCACACGTGGCCGATCGGCTCGATCGTCGAGCACAAGCATCAGAAGGCCGCCTATTGCGGGATCACCTGGTTCGACAGCGACGCCTACCCCGAGGAGTACCGCAAGGTCTTCTACATGGGGAACATCCACGGCGGCTGCATCAACGCCGACATCACCGAGCCGTACGGCAGCACCTACAAGGGCAAACCGCACCCCGGCTTCCCGGCCAAGCCCGGTGCGTGGGCAGCTGATGTCGACGGCAACCTTCGGAAGGAAGGGACGCCCGAGAAGACGATCCTCAAGGACCTGCTGACCGCGAACGATGCCTGGTTCATGCCGGTGGTGCAGAAGGTCGGGCCGGATGGGTGCCTGTACATCCTCGATTGGTACGACCGCTACCACTGCTATCAAGACGCCAACGCCGACCCCGCCGGGATCGAACGCGAGAAGGGACGGCTCTATCGCCTACGGTATAAAGAGACGCCGCGAGCGCCGAAGTTCGACCTCGCGAAGGAGACGGATGAGCAGTTGATCGAGCGGCTGGGGAGTCCGAATGTGTATTTTCGAGAGACGGCGCAGAGGGTGTTGCAGGAGCGAAAGACACGTGAAGCCTACATCGCCTGCCTCCAGGCGGCATCATCCAAAGCAGCCTCTTCGACTCAACGACGCCATGCCACATTTAGCATGATTGGAATGCAATTCGATTGGAAAAAAGAACAGCTACCCAATTATCCCAATCATGATCGCAATGATGCCGCCATGCAGGCATGGAGGCAGCGAGCCCATTTTTCTTCGCCGCCGTCGGATATGACACCTCAAATGATGGACCAGATACTCCCTGCGTTCCTGACTCAGGCAGCGGAAGTGGACAACCTTCAAGATGACGATTTTTCGCAACCTCGAACGATGATCCACTATTCATTAGGAATGGGGAAAGCAGAGTACCATCCGATGGTGTTTGTGAATTGGCTGCTTGCTTTGCGTGGCTTTGAGGATGACTCACTCGTTCCGCAACTCGCTTGGCAGAACCTCCACCATCATCTCGAAGACCACACGGACGACTTCCTGATGGTCTTGGAGAAAGGCAAGTTCCTGCGGCATGCGTCGATCGCCAAGCTGATGCCGAGGTACGCTGCACGCATCCTTGCTTGCAAGGAGTTCAAGGCCGACGAGATCGCCAAGCTGTTGACGCTGCTCTCCGCTCAAGACAACGAAGACTGCCGCAACGCCGCACGGCAGCTCCTGTGGTCGATCGCCGAAAGCAGCCAGACCGGCGGGCTTGATGCGGCCAAGCGAGAGGCTCTCAAGGCCGAGTTCGCTTCAACGTTCGAGGCTGTCAATAAGGCCGGGGAGTCCCACCCGCTCTACGTCCCTGCCACGCAGGTCCAGTGCAGCTGGGGCGATGCAAAGGCCATAGCCGCTGTTGAGAAGATGCTGGCCGAGACGAAGGACGAGCCGCACAAGATCGGTTGCCTCAAGGCCCTGATCGGCGGGGCAGCTCCGTCGGCGCTCTCGATTGCCGAGAAGCTGCTCGATACGACTTCGGTCGGGACGCAGGAGCAGGTGCTGTTCCTGCTGGGTCGGATGAACTCGCCGCAGATCGCGACGACCGTCCTCAACCGTTACGCCAAGTTCGACCCGAGCCTGCAACCGAAGGCCCTCGAACTCCTCACCACGCGGGTCGAGTGGTCGACCCCGCTGCTGGCGGCCATCAACGACAAGTCGCTGTCGAAGGATGCCCCGAACCTGAACCAGCTGCGGCGGATGGCGAGCTTCAAGGACGAGGCGTTTGCGAAGCAGTTCAAAGCGCTCTACGGCACGATCCGCGAGGGCCGCAACCCCGACCGCGAAGGGGTGATCAACTTCACCCGCGACTTCCTGAAGGGCACCCCCGGCGACGCCGAACGCGGCGTCGCCGTCTATAAGAAGGTCTGTGCCCAGTGCCACAAAATGTACGGCGAGGGAGCCGAAGTCGGCCCCGACATCACCCTCAGCGGCCGCAACAACTGGGACCAACTCCTCAGCAACGTCCTCGACCCCAGCCTCGTCATCGGCGGGGCCTACCAAGCCCGCATCCTGCAAACCGCCGATGGCCGCGTCCTCACCGGCCTCCCCGTCGAAGAGACCGAACAACGCGTCGTTCTCAAGGTCCAAGGCGGCAAGCTGGAGACGATTCCGCGTGACCAGATTGAGGTCTACAAGGTCAGCGAAATCTCGATGATGCCCGAGCAACTCGAAAAGCAAATCACCCCCCAAGAACTCGCCGACCTCTTCAGCTACCTCGCCCTCGACAAACC
>JAYTWO010000667.1:0-2494 GCA_043743415.1 Planctomycetota bacterium | reverse complement strand
TGTCCCGCTCGCCGGAACGATGTCGCGGGAGTCGGAGTCGCGCAGACTCGCGATTTCTCCGAAGATCAACGCCAGCAGGTTGCACTCGATCTCATCCTTGTGGACCTGTCCGCGCGGTCGGCTGACGAGCACCTTTTCGCGGAACGACGCGATGTTCTCGACGAAGTCGTATTGGAACGGACCTTCGCTGGTCACGCGGGTCTTGGTCGGCTGGCCGTTGTCCTGTGTCACGAAGTCGATGGCGACGATGCCCCTCAGTTGCGTGGACTTGGGCATCTCGGCCACGCGGGGCATGTCGGCACCGAAGGGGGAATTCGGCACCGGAGTGAAGTCGACGGTCAGTCCGACCGCACTGGCGCCCCGCACCTGGACCGGCTGGCCCTCGCGCGGCGGCCCGTAGCGGAAGTTGACAGCGTGGTCGGTGTAGAGTTGGGCCGTCTCTTCCGAGAAGACAAAGTCCTGCCCCTCAATGACCAGTCCATCCGGTCCGCTGATCCGGACCTGACCTTCCAGAGCGGCGGAGACAATGCGTCCGGCCTCTCGGCTGGAGAGGTTGATCGAGTCGTCGGCGATGGGACTCGGTTCGAAGAACGAGTTCTCGAACCGCACACGGGCCGATTTGGCCACGATGGTCAGCGGGGTGGCGTCTGGGTGGCGCTGGTCCTTCCAGATCATGGCGAACGGCTGCAGGCGGATCGTGTCGCTTTGTGCTCCATCGCCTGCTTGAACCGTCTGGGCGAACAGGAAGGATTGCTCGGAGCGCTGCCAGCAGATGGCGGCGGTTTTGAGCCAATCCTCATTCGAGAGCCAGGACTGGGCGACCTGACTGGCAGCGCCGGAGATCTGAGTCGACGGAGAGACGCTGCGCGGTGGGCGCTTGGGCAGTTCCACGGCCTGGGTCAGCGGGGCCATCAACTGCGCGTACAACTGCAGGGCCGCCAACAGGCCCAAACAGATCGCACAGGTGAGGAGGAACCGCTGCATGAGGGAAGTGTTTCTGGGCTGGGTCAAATCATTCCATCGGCGAAGAACCGGCGGCTAGCGCCGTGCCGCTCAGGTGGTGGGCAACCAGCCGATGACATCGGTGATGTCGATCAGTCCGACGGGGACACCGCGCGCATCGACGACGGGGATCTCGCTGATCTTGCGCTCGGAGAGGATCGCCACGATGTCCGAAAACATCGCCGTGACGGGGAGCGTGATGGGACGCGCGGTCATCACCTCGGCGATCGGACGGTCGAGGGCCTCGTCGCGGCGCTGCTCCATCAGCCGGGCCAAATCACTGTCAGTGAACAGCCCCGCCAGCGTCCCGTCCTCATCCAGCAGCAGCACAGCTCCGGTGCGGCGACCGGGAATCGGCGTGGCGACGAACACCTCGCGGACGGTCTGACTCGCGCGGGCCAGGCGGAGCGACTCACGCGGGCGCATGACCTCTGTGACTGATTTGAGCTGACGCCCAAGGCTCCCCGCGGGGTGAAACACCGCAAACTGTTGCGGAGTGAAACCTCGCTGACGGGCGACGACCAGGGCCAGCGCATCGCCCACGGCTAGCATCGCCGTGGTACTGGTCGAGGGGGCGAGTCCCCACGGGCCCGCCTCTCGGAGACGACCGAGTAATATGCGGATGTCGGCCAACTGCCCGAGCGTGCTGCGGTCGGAGCCGGTGATCGCGATGATGGGCACACCCATCCGCTTGACGGTCGGCAGCAGCGCCGAAATCTCGTCGGTCTCCCCGCTATTGGACAGGGCGAGCAGGACATCTTGAGGGTGCAAACAACCCAGGTCGCCGTGGACCGCTTCTGCCGGATGCAAGAAGTGCGATCGCGTCCCCGTCGAGGAGAACGTCGCCGACAGCTTCTGCCCGATGAGGCCCGCCTTGCCCATCCCGCACACGATCACGCTACCCGTGCAGTGGTGCAGCAGCTCCACCGCGGCGCAGAACCCGGCATCGAGTCGGCGGGCGACCTCAATCAGTGCCTCGGACTCCAGCTTCAGAATCTCGCGGGCTTCGCGGAGCTGGTCGAACTGGGAATAGGGGATCAGGTGTTCTGCCGCAGACATGACCGCTCATCCTCCAGCGGAGGGGGACCGGCAGCCCGCCCCATCCGTATGTTCAGGCCCGCTGCGCGAAGCAGAGTGGCACCGGTTCGAAAGTGATCCATCACCGCCGAGAGCCGGGCGGGGAGTCTACGCGGAATTGGCAAAAAGGGTCAACGGGCATCTCGATTGAGAGGGCCAGCGTTGCGCGGGGAGAGCGGATCTAGTCGGCGATTTCTACGAAATCGCTGTCTAAGGGCGATTCGTGAGGACTCTTGACGGTGAGCGCCGCCCAGGCGATTTCCGAGAAATCGCCGACAATGGGTGGCACTCCTCGCTCACGCGTTGTGAAGTTGCCGGATTGGGACGCGGAAGACGCGGATGCCACGGAGAAAGATGCGGCTGACATCGAAGTTGTGAGACATTCGGACATCGTTCGTGTGATGTCCGATGTCTC
>JAYTWO010000666.1:0-14046 GCA_043743415.1 Planctomycetota bacterium | reverse complement strand
TCGTATCGCGAGTGAACCTCTTGTGCCAAGGCACACAGGTAGGCTCCAAAGCGAGCCAACCTGTGCCACCCACTCCCTCAACCGGGGCCACCCTGCGATCAACACAAAGGTTCCTGACAACTTTAAGTCCTTTCACCCTGCGATCAACACAAAGGTTCCTGACACCTTTAAGTCCTTTAAGTCCCCTGACACCTTTAAGTCCCCCCGCAGTGAAACGCGACGGGCGGCGCGCGGGTGAATGACAAGTCGGGAGACGCCCCGGGGGCGAATGCACCCGATCCCATGCAGGACAGATGATGCGACACAATTGCTCCACTGGCGATATCGGTTATAAAACAGATTCCTGTTCGGGATTTGTCCCCAACTGCACCCATGAACTTGGCAACGAAATGCAGGAACTGCACCGATGATCCGTCAGCCAATGATTTGGATTTCCGCCTTGCTGTGGGCTCTGATGAGTCCCTGGCAGGTTTCTGTCCGCGCTGCCGAGCCCGCGCTGCAATTGCGGAAGGGAGATCGGATCACCTCCATCGGCAATACGCTGGCCGACCGCATGCAGCACTCGGCGTGGCTGGAGACGTACATCGAGGCGCTCTATCCGGATCTGGAGATTACCTCGCGGAACCTGGGTTACTCGGGCGACGAGTTGAAGGTCCGCCAGCGCGAGGAGAACTTCGGCAGCCCGGATGAGTGGCTGACCAAGACTCAGGCAAGCGTGGTGTTCTGCTTCTTCGGCTACAACGAGGCCCTGCGCGGGGCACCGGCCCTGGACGGCTTTCGCAAGGATCTGGCGGAGACGATCGACGGGATGCTCCAGCAGAAGTACGACGGGAAAGCGCCGCCGCGGCTGGTGTTCTTTTCGCCGATCGCGCACGAGAACCTCAAGAACCCCAACCTGCCCGACGGCACCGCCAACAACGAGAAGTTGGCGCTCTACACCCAGGCCATGCAGGAAGTCTGCACCGCGAAGGATGTCCTGTTTGTGGACCTCTTCACACCGACGCAGAAGCTCTACGCCGCTGCCGATAAGCCGTTGACGATGAACGGGATTCACCTGCTCGACAACGGCGATCGGGCGGTGGCTGGCGTGATCGTGAAGGCTCTGTTTGGAGTCGAAAAAGTCCAGAAGGACGAGAAGGAACTGGAGCGGCTGCGGCAGGCGATCCTCGACAAGAATTACCACTGGTTCAGCCGCTACCGCGTGGTCGACGGGTACAACGTGTTTGGGGGTCGGTCGAAGCTGGCGTGGTTCGAGCAATCGAATGCCGACGTGATGATGCGCGAGATGGAGATGTTCGATGTGATGACCGCCAACCGCGACGCGAAGGTGTGGGCGGTGGCTAAGGGCGGCGACATGGCGGTCTCGGATGGGAACCTGCCTCCCGCCCTCGAAGTGAAAACGAACATCCCCGGTCCGCTCGAAGGGGGCAAGCATTTGTACCTGAGCGGCCAGGCAGGCATCGACAAGATGAAGATCGCTGAGGGGATGCAGGTGAATCTCTTCGCCTCCGAAGAGATGTTCCCCGAGTTCATCAAGCCAGTGCAGATGGCGGTCGACACCGATGGCCGCCTGTTTGCGTCGGTCTGGCCGTCTTACCCGCACTGGAATCCGGCGGAACCGCGCCGCGACAAGATCGTCTGTCTGCCGGACGATAACGGTGACGGCGTGGCCGATCGCTGCGTGACCTTCGCGGACGAACTCAACAGCGTCACCGGCTTTGAATTCTGGGGCGGCGGCATGCTGGTCGCCGCGTTGCCCGAGATCTGGTTCCTCAAGGACACCGATGGCGACGACAAAGCCGACCTCAAAATCCGCATGTTGCAAGGAGTGTGCAGCTCCGACTCGCACCACTCGGCCAATGCCGTGTTGATCGGACCGGACGGTTGGATGTATTGGTCGCGAGGCATCTTCAACGTGGCTGCGATGGAGACGCCGACGCAAACGGTGCGCTCGGGAGCCAGCGGAGTGCATCGGTTCAACCCCCGCACGTTCGAGATGGAATTCCATTACCCAATCGGACCGAACCCGCACGGCGATGTATTCGACCAGTGGGGGTATCAGTTCGCCAACGATGGAACCGGGGGCAGTGGAGCCTATGTCAATATCGGCAAGGGAATCGGCAACAAGCCCTGGTTCAAGATGCGTGTGCGGCCCGTAGCGGCGACTGGCATCCTCTCCAGCAGCCACTTCCCCGAGAAGAACCAGGGGAACTTTCTGATCTGCAATTGCATCGGCTTCCTCGGAGTGTTGCAACACGAGGTGACGTACGACGGAGCGGACATTCGGGCCACCGAAGTCGAGCCGATCCTGGTCTCCAGCGACCCGAACTTCCGCCCCACCGATGTCGAGGTCGGCGGCGATGGCGCTCTGTATGTCTCGGACTGGAGCAATGCGATCATCGGTCACATGCAGCACAACATGCGTGACCCGAATCGCGACCATACCCACGGTCGCATCTACCGCGTGACTGCCAAGGACCGGCCCCTGTTGAAGCCGCTCAAGCTCAAGGGGAAGCCGATTGCCGAGGTCTGCCAAGCCTTCCTGACGAAGGAGAACAGCAACCGCTATCGCGCTCGCTTGGAACTGAGTGGACGCGAGACGAAGGATGTGGTCGACGCCGTCGGCCAGTGGGCCAGTGCGCTCGATCCCGCCAAGCCCGATGAGGCCCAGGCGATGCTCGAATGCCTGTGGGTGTTCGAGGAACACCGCGTGCCAAACTTGGAGCTGCTCAAGAAGGTGTTCACCGCAGCTGAGCCGCGCGTCCGCGCGGCGGCCATTCGCACGCTCGGCCACTGGGGCACCCGGCTCACCGATTGGGAGCCGACGCTGCTGGCGGGCGCTCGCGACAACTCGCCCCTCGTGCGGGCTGAGGCCGTCAAGTCGGCCGTCTCCTACGAAGGCGTCGCAGCTGCCGAGGCGATCTTCGAAGTGGCTGGTCGACCGACCGATCCGGAACTCGATGCGGTCCTGAACTATGCCCGAGGGAAGATCAACGTCGACAAGCTGGTGCAGGACGCGGTGGCATCCGGCAAGCCGCTGTCGAAGGCGGCTCAAGGCTATGCCCTGCGGAATGCCAGCGTCGAAGATCTGCTCAAGCTCCCTCGCACGGAAGCCGTGTACGAGGCCATCCTCAAGCGTCCGAACGCTTCGGCCACGGCGCTCCGCGAATCGCTGACCGGCCTCGCCGAAATGCGGAAGGCGAGTTCCCTGCCAGTCCTCCTCTCGCTCATCGAAGAGCGCGACGCCAACAACCAAGCCGATGCCCTCGGCGGTCTTGGGCAGTTGCTCGGGGAGCAGCCCGCTGCCGAACTGAAGAAGGTGCATGCCCGCATCGAGAACCTGGCCACCAAGGCGACGGCCCCCTCGATTCGGCAACTCGGCTACGTGGCTTGGATCACTGCCGATGGCTCCGGCGATGCCGCGTTCTTTGCCGCCTCGAAGAGTAAGGAGAGTCTGCGCGATCTGCTGGCAGCAGTCCCCTCGATCACGGATGAGAAGCTGCGCGGCGGACTGTACGGTGCCGTGCGGTCGCTGATGTTTGAACTGCCGCCGAACCTCCAGGCAGAGCCGGGCGGAGCAGCACTGCTGCAAGCCGGGATTCAAGTCGACTACTACCATCCGACTCCGGGGAACGTCGCCATCGAGACGCTCGCCAAGCTCAAGCCGCAGGCCAGCGGCATCGTGCCGGAGATCGTGATGAACGTGCCGCAGCGGAAGGAACCCGATGCGTTTGCACTGCGATTCACCGGGATGATTCAGGTTCCGAAGACCGGCAACTACACGTTCTTCATCGCTTCCGACGATGGCTCGCGGGTCTACCTCGACGACAAGCTGTTGATTGACAACGATGGGTTGCACGGCATGACCGAGAAGACCGGCGCTGTCGATCTGACAGCCGGTTCGCACCCGCTCGTCGTGACCTACTTCGACAACGGTGGCGGCGACGGGCTGGAGGTCGCGTGGTCTGGCCCCGACTTGCCGAAGCAGAAGATTGCCGCCAGCCGCCTCACTGTCAGTGGGGGCGGAGAGACGCTGCACGATGTCGCCATCCGCTCACTGGCCGCGATCCCGGGTCACGAGGCCGAAAAATTCCTTGATCTGGCCTCTCTGGTGAAGGCCGATCGGAATCGGACAGCTGCGATCAGCGTGCTGCGGACGATTCCCGAGCCGCACTGGGCCGCGAAGGAAGTTCCCGGACTGGTGGACAACCTCGTGGGCTATCTCAGCAGCATTCCCGCTCGGTTCCGCACTGCGGGGCCAGCGCTGGATGCGGTCGCCCTGGCAAAGACCCTGTCAACGAAGCTCCCCGCCGATCAAGCGAAGGCCATCGCGGATCGTCTGGAGAACCTCGACGTGCGCGTGATCGCCATCGGCACGGTCGTCGAGCGCATGATCTACGACAAAGAAATGATCGTCGTCCAGGCGGGCAAGCCGGTCGAGTTCCGCTTCTCCAACACCGACAACATGCCGCACAATTTCGCCATCGTGCAGCCCGGTTCGCTGGAAGAGATCGGACTGCTGGCAGAAGCCACTGCCCGCGATGCCGACGCCAAGGACCGCCACTTCGTTCCCAAGTCCGCCAAGGTGCTGGTCTCCAGCCGCCTGATCGAACCGGGGCAGTCGCAAGCCCTGAGTTATGAGGTGCCCAACCAGCCCGGCGTGTATCCCTATGTCTGCACCTATCCGGGACACTGGCGGCGGATGTATGGGGCGTTGTATGTCGTAGCCAACCTGGAAGAGTACCAGGCGAACCCCGATGCCTACCTGGCTGCCCATCCGCTGCCGCTGGCCGATGAGCTGCTGAAGTCGGTCGGTCGCAACACTGAATGGAAGTTCGACGACCTGATCGGTGACGTGAAGGAGTTGCCACATGGCCGCTCGTTCGAAGTCGGCAAGAACCTGTTTAAGGTGGCCAACTGTGTCGGCTGTCACAAGCTCAACAACGAAGGCCGCGAACTGGGGCCGGACCTGACCAAGATCGACCCGAACAAGTTCTCCACGGAACTGCTGTTGCGTTCGGTGCTGGAGCCATCGAAGGAGATCCACGAGAAGTTCCAGTCGCACATCTTCGTGCTCGATTCCGGTAAGGTGGTCGCGGGGATGATCGTGTCGGAAACCCCGACCGAGGTCAAGGTCCTCGTCGATCCCCTGTCGAAGGGTGAGCCCGCCGTGCTACAGATTGCGGAGATCGAAGAGCGTCGCAAGTCGCCGACCTCGATCATGCCGCAAGGTCTGCTGAGCAAGCTGACGCGCGAGGAGATCCTCGATCTGATCGCGTACCTGTACGCTCGCGGCGACAAGAAGCACGAGCTGTTTGGGGAGCACCATCACCACTGATCCAGCTTCTGGCGGATGTCTCCCCAGGGGAACGTCAGCCGAGCATATGTCAGGTGCGTGTGCGTCCGATCAGTCGGCAAAGTCGCCGGACTCTGTTTTGGCCCCGTTCTGGCGAGTTCGCGACGGCCGGTCACGTTGCTATGATCTACCGACGCTGATGGGTGGCTGGCAACCCGTTGGCGATTCCACCCGAGCGGAGATGAAGCATGCGTTTGGCACTCGGTCTGTGGGCGGTGCTGCTGGGAATCGGTGGATCGCTCTGGGCAGCTGAGACGGCACCGGACTATGAGCGGGATGTCGCTCCGATTCTGAAGAAGTATTGCGCGGGGTGCCACAACCCGGATGACCACGAGGGGAAGTTCTCGCTCGAGTCGTTCGACGACCTCCAGAAGGGGGGCGAGCATGGGGCCGTGGTGCTGGCAGGCGATCCGGGGACGAGTCGGTTGATCCGCATGGTCAGCGGGGCGGCTGAGCCGAAGATGCCGCCGAAGGACGAGCCGCAGTTGTCGGCTGAGCAGGTGGCTGTCCTCAAAGCGTGGGTCGAGGCTGGAGCGAAAGGACCGGCGGGCAAGGAACCCGACCGCACCCAACTGACGGTGCCGATGATCGCCGCGAAGCCGGGACTGGCTGATCCGATCACGGCGCTCGACTGGTCGACCGATGGGCTGTCGCTGGCCACCGCTCGATTTGGGCGGGTCGAATTGCGAACGGCGAATGATCCGAAGCCTGCGATGAAGCTGGAGGGACTGGCGGGACTGGCGGGCAAGGTTACGGCGCTGCACTTCGGGGGACCGAACCGACTGGTCACCGCCTCCGGCATACCGGGTCTGTATGGCCAAGCCATCCTCTGGGATCTTGCCACCGGCCAGCCGCTGCGAGAGATTCGCGCTCACCGCGATGTCCTCTACGACGCGGAACTCTCGCCGAACGGCGAACACCTCGCCACATGCAGTTACGACCGCAAGATCATCCTCTGGAATGCCAATACCGGCGAGCAGGTGCGTGCCTTCGAAGGCCATACCGGACCGGTCTACGACATCGCCTTCAGCCCGGACGGGAAGAACCTCGTCAGTGCCAGTGCCGACGACACCTGCAAGGTGTGGCTGGTCTCAACCGGCGAGCGGCTCGACACCCTCTTCCAGCCGCTGAAGGAGGTCTACTCCGTCGCCTTCAACCCGGCGGGCGACCAGATCGCAGCCGTCGGAGCGGACAGCCGCATCCGCGTCTGGAAGTTCCTCTCGCGCGACACCGCCATCACCAATCCCCAGATCATCGCCCGCTTCGCCCATGAGGCTCCCGTCACCCAGTTGCGGTACAGCCCAGATGGCCGCTACGTCATCACCTGTGCCGAGGACCGGACGGTGAAGCTGTGGGATGCGAAGACGATGTCGGAGATTAAGGAGTACGGGCAGCAGAGCGACGTGGTGCAGGCGTTGGCCTTCTCCCCGGACGGGTCGAAGTTCGCGGTCGGGCGAGTCGATGGCACGATCGAGATTCTGGCGACCGTACCCGTGCCGACGCCCGCTGCGGGTGAAGCACCGATTGCTGCCGCCCCGCAGGCACCCGCCACGACTCCGCTGATGGAGACCGCTGAGCAGGAGCCGAACAACACCCCGGCGGAGGCGACCGCGATTACGCTCCCGGCCACCTTGAAGGGGGCGATCCAAGGCCAGTCCAACGGCCAGCCCGACAGCGACCTCTACAAGTTCACCGCCCAGGCCGGGCAAGAGTGGGTGATCGAGGTCAACGCCGCCCGCTCGAAGTCGCCGCTCGATTCGATCATTGATGTCCTCGACACCCACGGCCAGCCGGTCGAGCGGGTGATTCTCCAGGCGACTCGCGACTCGTACTTTACCTTCCGAGGCAAGAACGGCGACGAGGTGGGCGACTTCCGCGTCTTCAATTGGGAAGAGATGGAACTGAACGAGTACCTCTACTCCAACGGCGAGGTGGTCAAGCTGTGGCTGGCCCCGCGCGGACCTGACTCGGGTTTCACAGCTTATCCCGGTGAAGGGTTGCGGCATGGGTACTTCGACACGACCCCGGTGACGCATGCCCTCGGCGAGCCGTGTTACATTGTCGAGCCGCACGCCCCCGGCACCGAGATCGTTCCGAACGGCCTGCCGGTCTTTCGTCTGAATTACCAGAACGATGACAGCGCCAAACGCGATCTGGGAGCCGACTCGAAGCTGACATTCACAGCTCCGCAGGACGGCGAGTACCTCGTGCGGATTCGCGATGTGCGCGGGTACGAGAGCGACAAGCACACGTATCAGATGGTGATCCGCCCGCGCCAGCCCGACTTCGCCGTCACGCTGCAAACGAAAGATCCAACCGTCAACATCGGCAGCGCGAAAGAGTTCCGGCTGACCGTCAGCCGCCAGGATGATTATGCCGGGCCGATTCGCATCGACCTCACCGGGTTGCCCCCCGGCTACACCGCGACCACGCCGCTGACGATCCAGGCGGGTCAGAACGACACCTTCGGCGTACTCACCGCAGCTGCCGATGCCCCGGTCCTCACACCGGAGAATGCGAAGGCTTCCAAGCTCACCGCCACTGCGACGATCAACGGCCAAGAGGTGACGCACGATGTCAACAACTTCGGCGAGATCAAGCGGGCAGAGTCCGCCAAAGTGACGCTCAAAATCGTCGCCGCCGACAATGGAGCCAAGCTGGTCGTCCCGGCGGATGGCAGCCCCGCCCAGGTCGACATCGAGCCGGGGCAGACGATCATGCTCAAGGTCATCGTCGACCGGAAGGGGCACGAAGGCAACGTCCCGTTCGGCAACGAAGGCTCGGGCCGCAACCTGCCGCACGGGCTGATTGTCGACAACATCGGCCTCAACGGGCTGTTGATCCTGGAGAAGCAGACCGAGCGAAACTTCTTCATCTCAGCGGCCAAATGGGTGCCGGAGCAAGAGCGGCTGTTCCACCTCAAGACGGATGTCGAGGGCGGCCAGGCAGCCGCTCCCGTGCTGATTCGGGTGCGGCGGAGTGGCCACGTCGCTGGCCAGTAGATTCACTGCCAAAGCCCAGGGGTTGCAACCCCTGGGCTTACTGTGAGCGAACGAACGACTCTTAATCCGCTTTGGCGATCGAGTCGTCAGAGACGGAAGTCGCGCTCTCGTTCGGTTCCGGCTGATACGCCCCCAGGAACCGACTCCAACTCCCAAACGTGCCGTTATTCAACAGCACCAGATACGTCGGCACCAGGATCGGTCGCACGATGAACGTGTCGACCATGACCCCGAACATCAGTGCGAATCCCATCTGCACCATGCTGGCCAGGGTGCCCGTCATCAGCGAGGCAAACGTGCCCGCCATGATGACGCCACAGCTGGAGATGATCCCGCCGGTCTTGGTCAGGGCGATCAGAATGCCGGGGATGGCTCCATGCTTGGGCTGCTCTTCGGTCACGCGGGACATGAACAGGACGTTGTAGTCCTCCCCGAGGGCGAGCAGCAGCGTGAATAGATAGACCGGCACCTTCCAGTCGAGCCCGGTGAACTCCGGCCCGGTGGTCATCCGGAACAGAATCCAGGTCGCCCCCAGAGTCACCAGATAGCTGAAGATGACGGTGAGTATCAGGTAGGCACATAAGGCCGGTTGCCGCAGCAGCGTCATGAGCACTAGAAACACGGCAACTGAGACGTAGATGTTGATGCGGATTTGATCGCGGTCGGTGGACCGCTTGAGGTCGCGAATGCTGGCGGTCGCGCCCATTGCCAGGATTTTCGCGTTGTCGCCAAAGTCGACTCGGGCCGTCGAAGGCTTGTCATTCGATGAGGTGGAGGGGGTGGCTGAGGCAGAATCGTCGGGAGCCGTTTCCTCGGTCTCGTCGGGATTCGGCAGTGAGTATTTGTGCAGGGCCGCTCGAATGGCGGTCTCGGCCTGATCGAGTCGCGTGATCGCATCGCGGGCAAAGGGATCCGTCTGGAACACGATGTCGAGCCGCATCACCTGGCCCCGTAGCGGACTGCGTTCATCGGTGCTGGAATAGGCCCGGTGCGCTGCGTTTCGAGCCACGGCAAAGCCTCTGCCAATGGCTTGTGTCTTGGATGCTGACCCATGCGGAGACGATTGTGACCGGACTTCCGCAATCGCCAGGGACTCGGATTGGTTCTGCAATTCGTCGGTCAGGAATTTGGCCAGCTTCCTGCCTGTCGTGAAATCGGAGACTCCCAGGTCGTCATGCTGGATCAGGAAGGTAGTCACCCCGGCGGCCCCCGCCGGGAAATGTTTCTGAACCGCCTTGGCCCCCTTGACGCTGGTCACATGGGGCTGCAAATCGCTCAGCAGGCCATAGCTCAGTTCGTCCTTGTGATAGGCTCCGATCAGAGCCAGCGGGGTCAGCAGCAGGATGGAACTCACGAACACCCAACCGGGCTTGCGGGAGATCAGTCCGGCAATCCACTCCCAGCCTCGCTCCAACCAGCGTTGCTCCTGCAGCATGCTCCAGGCCGACCGCGCGGGCAGGAACCCGTCCGAGGCCGAAATCCGCTCCTGCCGCACATCGGGCCAAAACGTCCACCGCCCGAACAGATACATCATCGCGGGCGTCAACGTCATCGCACAGATCAGCGCGACAAACAAGCCGAACGAGATGGCCACTCCCGCGTGCTGAAACTTGCCGAACTCGGTCAGCTTCAGCATCGCGATTCCCACGATACTGGTTCCCGCACTGGTGGCCAATGCGGCCCCCACATGCTGCACGGCCAGCGTCGTGGCATCACGAAAGCTGGCCCCGTGGTCCAGTTCTTCCTTGTAGCGGGCAATCAGGAACAGGCAGAAGTTGACCCCCGCCCCGTACACCACCACCGAGACATAGACATCCAGTCCCCCGAACAGGCTTACAATATTATACTTGGCCAAGATTCGCAGCAGATGCAGTGCCACATTCACCGCCACTCCGACGGTAATCAGGGGGATCAGCACCATCAGCGGAGCCCGGTAGATCAACAACAGCAACACGATGACCAACACCTTGGTGTAGTGGTCCGTCTGGGCCGCACTCTCCTGTTCGGCCACCTTCATGTCGCGACCGACCGTGGCCGAACCGCTCAGCGCCACATCCAAGCCAGCAGGCACCTTGATCGAGGCCAGCAGTTCCTCGACGCGGCCCAGCACGAGCTTGTTCCCCCGGTTCAGGAACTCCTTCGTCAACTCCACCAGCACCAGCGTCGAGTGCCCGTCCTTGCTGTCCAGCAAGGGGCCAATCCGGTTGTCCTTGAACGTCCACACCCCGCGGATAATCTGGTCTTTGACGGGTATCGGAGCCGGTGTCTTCGGCAACGGGAGATACGAGTAGCCATCGCCGGTTTGCAACTGGATGTTACGCAGTCCCGGCTCCAAGACTTCGGTGACAAACTTGCGGTCCTCGTCGTTCAGCCCCGTCTTGCGGTCTTCTCGCTGGAGGACGATCACGATGCTCGAACCCAGTGGGTCCAGCTGAGCATTCTTGTCACTCCCCTCGGATTCGGTGGCCTCCACTTCCACAGGGGCCGAATTACTGGCCGAATTACTGGCCGAATCGCTGGCCGAATCGCTGGCCGGAACAGCGGTTGCGGAATCCGCCGCAGGGCCAGGAAATGCCTCGCGGAACACTCGTTCCGCAATCCGACTGGCGCTTTCGTAGGGGAGGAAATCAAACTCACCGTCCTTCGCCACATCGACCATGGGAGGAGCCGACTTGATCACCAGGATCAAGATCACCACCCACGCCAACACGGTTCCGAGTGGCCAGCGACAGACAAGTTTTCCGCACCAACTGTACATCCGTGAATTTCTGCTAAGGGAGTGAGGGCCGTTCGGCGGGGAAGTCGTCCAAAGCTACCCGTCCAGCGATGGGGCGTCAATCGACTGGACTGACCCGGCTCTTCAACTGTGGAACTATTCAGCCCCTGAAATGTCGAAACCGCCCAGACTCCCAAACTTCGGCGTTTCGCTGAAACACCAGCTGGTCAGTCTTTCAAAGGGGTGAAGAAACCGAGGGCACTGACCTCGGAGAACTGCAATGCACTGTTTCAATCTGGGCCGCCCCCTTTCTGTCTGAAAGCTGAACACTGATGGCTGACAGCTCACCCCGCGTGAAACACAGCGGTGCCGTGCGGGTACATTCGCCAAATGGCGGGACTGTTGTCGGACCACTGGCCAGGCGTTGCGTCTCGGCTCCCTGCGGGAGTCCCGCCTTGAGGCTGCATCGGAACAGCCTCAAGACTGAACTCCCACAGGTGGTGCAGACCGGCCCACTTTTCGGATGCACACACTCATCGGGAGACATTTGATCTCGTCTCACTTCAGACTGTTGACAGTGGGACGAACGACTCTCACGATAGGCGGGGCATTCGCCACCCGTCTCCCTTCAATGAGTCGCCTGCCATGTCCTCATTCCTGCGTGGCCTGTTTTGCGGGATGTGTGTCCTGTCCAGCATTCTGCTGCTGACTTCCAGCGGGGCTGCCGAGCCTGCGAAGCGACCGAACATCGTGTTTCTGTTCTCCGACGATCATGCTTATCAGGCGATCTCGGCCTATGGCGATGAGCGGAAATTACTGGAGACGCCGAACATTGACCGGATTGCCACACAGGGGATGCGGTTCGACCGCTGCCTGGTCACCAACTCGATTTGCGGGCCGAGTCGAGCCTGCATCCTGACCGGGAAATACAGCCACCGCAACGGGTTCTACAACAACAGCAACAGCGTCTTCGACGGAAGCCAGGTGACGTTTCCGAAGCTGTTGCAAGGGGCCGGATATCAGACGGCCATGATCGGGAAGTGGCACCTGCACACCGACCCGACCGGGTTTGATGAGTGGCACATCCTGCCCGGCCAGGGGATCTACTACAACCCGCCGATGATCCACAATGGGAAGAAGGTCAAGCACGAGGGGTACACGACAGACCTCATCACCGACTTCTCGCTGGAGTGGCTCAAGCAGCGAGACCCGAAGAAACCGTTCCTGCTGATGTGTCAGCACAAGGCTCCGCACCGTGAGTGGTCACCGGCCCTGCGGCACCTCGGTCACAACGGGGATAAGCCGTTCAAAGAGCCCGTCAACCTGTTGGATAGCTACGCCAATCGCGGACTGGCCGTGCGAGACCAGGACATGACCATCGAGAAGACGTTCACGGAAACCGATGCCAAGCTGAAGACGCTCGCCCAGCTGACCCCGGAGCAGAAGGCGGTCTGGGACGCCTACTACGAGCCTCGGAACAAGGAGTACCGCGAAGGGAAGCTCACTGGCAGCGACCTCGTCCGCTGGCGGTATCAGCGGTACATGCACGACTATCTCGGCTGCATCAAGGCGGTCGACGAGGGGGTCGGGCGGGTACTCGATTACCTGAAAGAGGCGGGGCTGGAAGAGAATACGATCGTCGTCTACGCCTCCGACCAGGGGTTCTTCCTCGGCGAGCACGGCTGGTTCGACAAGCGCTGGATATTCGAGGAGTCGCTACGGACTCCGCTCGTCATCAAGTGGCCCGGCGTCACCCAGCCGGGGCAGGTGAGCAGTGAGATCGTCTCCAACGTCGACTTCGCTGAGACGTTCCTCGAAGCGGCGGGCGTCCCCGTTCCCGCCGACATGCAAGGCCACAGCTTCGTGCCGATCCTGAAGGGCCAGACCCCGGCGGACTGGCGAAAGAGTTTTTATTATCACTACTACGAATACCCAGTCCCGCACCGCGTCCGCCCGCATGACGGTGTGGTGACCGACCAGTTCAAGCTCGTCCGCATCTACAAGCCGGAGGCGGAATACTTCGAACTCTATGACCGCAAAGCCGACCCGGCGGAGATGAAGAGTTTCGCCAACGACCCGGCCTATGCGAAGACGGTCGAGACGCTCAAAGCCGAACTCGCCCGGCTCAAGACCGAACTGGGAGTCCCCGCCGAAACCCCGCGCGAGGCGTTCGGGAACCAGCCGTTGGAGTGAGACGAGCGGTCCGTGAAAACTGACCGTGGGATAGGCTTCCAGCCTGTCATTCTTTTGGCGATTGACAGGCTGGAAGCCTATCCCACAGGTCAGACCAGTCTGACTGTTCGCCTCAGCGGATCGATGTTCGCCGACGTTCCTGGTGATGGGGACTATCGAGGCGTCGCTTTCCAGTACCACAGCGCTGCCGTCGCTCGCCCCACTCCCGAGACGAGGAACAGCCAGCGGAACACCTCCAGTGGCGGCAAGCCCACTGTCTGCGAATACCCATCCAGCACCAGCCCGCCCAGCATCCCTGCCAAGGCCGCCAGCAATCCGCCGATCTGTTTGAACAGCGACAACTGCACCGAGTTGTCACTCCGGGGAGCCAACTTCAACCCCAGGCTCGGCTGAGCCACGTTGACCAGCCCGAACAGCCCCCATACGACATAAGCCGCCATCAACCAAGCCGGGCCATACCAGGTCGCCATCCACCAGCACCCCATCGCCGTACTCAACCCCAGCAGACCGCCGACCATCACGCTGCGGTCATGCCCGCGATCCACCAGCCACCCTCCGACCGCTGCCAGAGGGATTTGCAGCAGCAGCATGACACTTAACATGCCGTAGTATTGATACTGCGATACATGGAGGACGTTCGCGCTGAATTGATACTGAGCCGTTTGTGTCAGCCCCTGAAAGAACGACAGTTGCCAGCACCCGAACAGGAACCGGCGGAATGCGAGGTCGGTGAAGGCCAGCCGCAGTTGCGGGCCGATGGAGGACCACAGCGAGGGGAG
>JAYTWO010000665.1:0-13400 GCA_043743415.1 Planctomycetota bacterium | reverse complement strand
TCGTATCGCGAGTGAACCTCTTGTGCCAAGGCACACAGGTAGGCTCCAAAGCGAGCCAACCTGTGCCACCCACTCCCTCAACCGGGGCCACCCTGCGATGTCTGGGCCACCCCGCCGGCCCGCCAGGAACCGTATCAAGGTAAACACGGAGAACTGGCAATCAACGGTTCCTGACACCTTCATTCCTCGTCGGGGGACCGCCAAGAGGCGAAAGCACCCCGCAGAGTCGCGTATCACTTTCACAGGTTGCCAGCGCTCTGGGCCTCTTGGTAACGTATGTGGGGGGGCTGTGCATCGCAGGATGAAGGTTTCCCCCGATGCGCCGCAGGATGTGGCCGATTGTTCGCAAACGCAGGCAGGATATGGCATCTCGAACTCACTCCGCATCCAATTCCCGGCGCCGACGGCTGTTGCTGTTGGCGTCTGGGGCCGAATCCGTCGAAACGGGCTCCGAGCCGCTTTCACAGTCCGATGAGTCTCCACAACCGACCATCGTGCGTGCGTGCGTCCCCTCGGAACTCCCCTCGACATACGAGTCGATCGACCGCTCATTCTCGACAGAAGAGTTGGAGATTCCACGCACGATTCCGCATCTGATCAGCAGCTCAATTCCAGTCAGTTGGCTATTCGTGGGCGACAGCTTCACTCCCAAGAACGTGACCGAGCCACGTCCTTGGCGGGTGTATACGAATCGTTTCGCCGGGGTGGTTCGCGCTCACTTCCAGCGTCCGATGGATGTGTTCATTGACGCGACGTTTCCATCAGCACGGTTGTCCGAGGTGCTGTTTGACTTCGAGCGGCGAATCGCCAAGTTCGAGCCGGACATCTGCTTTCTGAGCCTGAGCATCGCCGAAGCGGACGCCAAATCGGTCGACCGGTTTGAGAAGATGCTCGTGCGGCTGATCCGCTGGTCGAAGAAGTTCGACTGCCAGCTCGTGGTGCAGACGCCGCCGTGCCTACCGTCCCGCACGGATGCCGAACTCACCCGTCGGTTGATTCTGATCGAGTCAATCCGTGGGATCGCCGCTGAGCATGCCACGCCGCTGGTCGATCACTGGGAACACTGGGAGTGGGCCACCAGCCAGGTCGGCCAAACCGAATCGTGGTTCGATGCCGAGACTCACACCCCCGCCGAGCAAGGGCACCGGCAGTTGGCCAAGCGGTTGATCCAGGACTTGAAGCTCAACGACATCGCCAAGCCGGAGTTCCCGGTCACGATCGAAGAGAGCGTCGTACTGGGTGGGTGAGGTCGGGGGTGTCGTCTTTCGCTCCGCCTATATTGTCGTCTTTCGCTCCACGAAAGGACGTACTTTCGCGGAACGAAACACGACACTCGCCTCGCCCCCTCCGTCACGTTGCGGGCTGTTTCCCCTCGGCCAGCACGGCCGCCGTATATCCCAGCAAGTCGTACTGCTCGCGACACACCTGCTTCCAGACATCAAACCGGCCTGCCTTCTGGCACAGCTCCGCGAACGACACGCGGGCGTCGCTGTTGATGTTCGACAGGTACTTCGCAGCCAGCGTCACTGCGGGTTCCAACAGGTTCGACCGCACCATCAGGTCGACCAGCACGTACGCCAGGAACGGCTTGTCCCCCTCGTCCGGTTCGTGGTCGAGGCGGTCCTGGAAGTATTGCAGCGCATCGGCCCGCCCCTTGTCGAGCAGCACCCGAAAGAACTTCGCATGCGCCGGATAGAAGTCGTCGAACGGGGCCTCGCCGCCGTACTGCAATTGCGAGTCGAGTTTGCAGCCGTACTCCGCCAGTTGGAGGGCCAGCTCCAGCTCCTCGGCGGGCGGCTCGATCGTCCGCGCGAACCGCACGACCGAGTTCAAGTGCGACACGTCGATGTGGTAGTTCCCCGCCTCGAACAGCCAGTCTCGCCCACTCATCAACTCGCGAAGCGATGCCCCCGGTTGCAGGAACGGCATCCGCTTCTGCACGCTGCCTTGCAGGCTCTCAGTCAAGTCGGTGTACAGGCTGCGAACCATGACCTTGGCACAGTCCTGGCGTTGTGCGGGGGAGAGGTTGGAGGTCGCCTGATCGAAGCTGGTGATCGTGCTGCACGTGCCGTGAGCCTTGAGCATCAGCTGGATCCCCTTTGTCGGGTGGACCCCTTGATAGAGGGCGATTTGCAGGATCTCTTCGACCTTGGTGTGGTCGAGTGTATTGGGCAGGGCCTCGATTGCATCGGCCACCGGCTGCGGCTCGCGGATCACCTGGTAATACATCCACGCCGCCGGAATGTCCCCGGCTGCCAGAAACAGTTCCCCGGCCTCGCGCGCTGCCGAGATGTACGTCTCTTCGACCGTCTTCCGCAACGAGTCCGGCACATCGGTCAGCGACGCCGGCTTCACCAGCGGCAACCCGAGTTCGTGCTTCCGCTGCATCAGGCGCGAGTCGAACAGCTTGTGATAATCCTTGTCCTCCTTGAGCTGGGTGGCGACCCGTTCGAAGAGGGCTTGCGCATCGCCAGAGGGGATATTCTGGAGTTCGTCAAAGATCAGCGACATGAGTGCTTCCTGGGTGGGAGGATGTCCTAGTGCCCCGTCTACGCCTGATTTTGGGGTTCGCCCTCCCGGCGGGCCTCACTCAACTCCAATTCCAAGCCTTGACGAGGCACTAGAGCATTCCACGATTCGGTGTGCGCTTTCATAGCCCGGACCCCTAGGTCCAGGCGGTGCGGACGTGGGCGTCCGTACTACCGAGGGAGCGCACAGGCAATCGTGGAATGCTCTAGCCTAGCAGATGTGAGGAGTGCGAGCATCCGTCCCATGGCACGGGCGTCTCGCCCGTGAATCCATGGGAAAACGCATGGGCGAGACGCCCATGCCACGACGTTCAACAGGCCGTCACGAATTCTGCGACCCCGTCAATCGACCACCCGGCAGTCACGACGCGGAGCGTCGTGCGACATTACTTCTTCTCGTTGGCCTTGAACCCGCCCGCCACGAAGTCCTTCTGGGACTTCTCTTCTTGGGCCTTCGAGACTTCGGGATTCGGCGTGGCATCGACTTCGACCTCGCCGCGAATCCACTTCACTGCCTGAGTGATCGACTCCAGGTACGCCGGGTTGGCCCATGATCCCTCATTGTGGCCGAGATTGTTGTAGTACAGCTTTCCTTCGCCGTTGTTCTTGATCCAGCAGACCGGGACATGGTAGCCATGCTCGGTGGGGACGGTGCCGCCGATGGGGCTCTTGGAGTAGTCGATGCTCATCAGCACGCGGCACTTGGCGGGCTGCCAGTGGCGGTACATGTAGATCTCGTCCTTGATTTTGAACTCGGTGCCGAACGGCTTGGTAAGCGGGTTCTGCTCGTGGACGGTCAGCGTCACATCGGTGCCCGAGCCCCACGGATGGCTGATGAACGTGCCGCCCATCAAGTCCCAATACGGCTCGTAATCGTGGTACGTGTCGCCCGCCGAATGAAAGCCCAGGATCCCGTGGCCCTTCTGCTTGGCCCACTCCGCGAACAGATAGTCGCGGTCCGCATCGGCGATCGGCAGCGTCCCCGTCGTGTAGAAGGCGACGATGTCATACTTCGCCAAGTTCGCCTTCGTCACGTCCGACTTCACGTCCTGCGTGAGGTCGGCGGTGAATAGCTTCGTTGTTTCACCGAGGGTCTTGATGGCGATCTCCGTCACAGCCAGCTGCCCGTCCTTGCGAGTCACCGTACCATGCGGATATCCCGCGCTCTGGGTGATGAACAGCATCCGCGACGGGGCTTTGTCCTCCGCTGACACAAACGCACACAGGCAACTGGTAGCCACCAGCCCGAACAACACTCGACGCAACATGAAAGGCTCCTGAGAGTGAGACAACGGTTCCTAGGATGTGATCGAAACATCGCATCCAGAAACACCTTTCTATCGAGTTTGCGGCGGAACCTCCAGATTCACGAGGAGGGATTCGAGAGGAGCCGGGTGTACGTCAGGCAAGTCGGGGACGAAAAAACGATCCTCGTCATCTCGAAAGTGATCCAGTTCAGCCTCGGGCCGCAAACCCATGGGAAGCCATCAGCCATCAGCCGTCTGCTCCCAGCCAGCAGAGCCCACGTTCCATCACGAATGGCTCTGCACCCCTTCAGAGTACAGAGGGGGGAGCTGGATACCACACAATTTGTTCGCAGTGTGCATACTTTTTTGACGTGAGGCAGGTGCGCGAAAATAGATTCCCCGCCACCCGCTTGTCGGAGTGGTTCCCGCGCTGGTGCGCTACGGTAGCGCACCAGCGCAGAAACCACGGGGACAAGCCCCAGTGGCGGGGAGACGATTTTCCACAAGTCTGACCACGGCTCCGCATGACGTGTCCTGCTTGGTCAATCCGGCAAAATCGCTCCAATCGGACCGGTCGAATCGAGGTTGGAGCATCCGCTGCGGTCCCCCGATGCGCGGTCACGCGGACATGGACTTCGAGCCGAAATCTGACATAACGGACTGTCCAGGGTAGGCCAACTTGTTGGAAAAGTTTGCCCACTCCGGAAATTCGCTGATTGACAGGGGAATTTCCCTCCGCGTACGATCAGGGAGTGTCACAGTTCGTCAAGAGTTCCATACACCCGGGAACTCCAGCGGTGTTCTGACCGCATGACACCCTTACTGCGTGCTCCTCCATGACACGTCTCGGCCAAATCCTCGTCATCTTGATTGCGTTCGTGAGTCTGGCATTTGCCGGGTTCGCGATTGTGATCTTCTACGCGGGTCCGAACTGGCAGGAGAAGGCCGGTCAAATCGAGGGCTACAAATTCTCACTCTCGACGGGTGAGAATCCGACTTGGTCCGCCACGAAGGCCCGTGGGGATGTGAATGTCGCCACCGACAAAAACCTGGCCAAGGTGATCGACGCCGTCCTGACTGACAAGCTCAAGGCTGCTCAGGACGAAGTCACCCGCTACTCGGACATGACTCCCCCATTAACTGCGGAACTGGCCAAAACCAAGGCCGCCAATGACGCCGACGAACCCGCCCTGGCGGGGTACCTGATTGCCGAACGGGCTCGGTTCGTGGCGCTGAATGCTCAGGTCGCTGCCCTGGAGGCTCAGGTTCTGACCCAGACCGCCGCAGCTCAGAAACTCGAAAACATCGCCAGTGACCGCCGAGATGACAAGTTCCGGCTCGATGGACAGTTGGCTGAGATTCGGGCAGACAAGTTCCGTCTCAAAGCGGTTCTGCGGGATCTTGCCGAAGAACTCGAACAGGTGAACGGCAACATCGAACGCGCGACGGTTCGGAAACGCAAACTGGATGCCGACATGTACAATCCCGCAGTCAAACCGCCGGGGGCGGCTTCCGCAGGGTTGTAGTCGAGTGACGATCTCACACGGGAAGTTTGCAGTGCCGGGGTGACCGGAGGGGGCAATCATGTCATTTGTCGGAAAAATTCTGGTCGTCGTTCAGTTGGTGCTGAGCGTGTTGTTCATGGCCCTCGCGGGGGCCGTGTTTGCGGTGCATACCAACTGGAAAGCCAAGTTTGATACGCAAGCAGCCGTCTTGGCGGGGGCGACGAAGTCGGTCACCGATACCAATGCGGAACTGGCCGCTGCCAAACTGGCCAGCCAGAATGTCGTCGATGGCAACAGGGCCGAAATGGGCCTGCTGACCCAACAGGTCGCAAATCAGACGGTCGAGTTGGAGGGCCTTAAGAAGAAGAACAACGAGGATCAGCAGGAACTCCAGACGCAAACGGCTCTGGCCCTGACCAAGGCCAGGGAAGCTGACTTCCGCACCACCGAAGCCGAAGAACAGCGGGCGTCCAATCGCGCCCTGCAAGCCTCTCTTGACACAGTATCCGACACGATGCGGACGATCGAAGACGAAAAATTCGGCCTGCAGATCGAGCACGACAACCTCAAGGACCAGTATCTCGCGAATCAGGTGAAGTTGGCGTACCTCGAACGGATCGTCAAACTTCACAAGATTGAAACCGATCCCCAGTTGGCCGACAAGCATGCGGCTCCACCCCCACCAATCGAAGGACTGGTGCGGGTCGTGAGCATTGATAAGACCAACCGTCCGAAGATGATCGAAATCTCCATCGGCGAGGATGATGGCCTGCTCGTCGGCCATATGATGTCTGTCATGCGCAGTGGAGTGGGCGGCAAAAAACCGCAATATCTCGGCGAAGTGCGGGTCATCAGCATCGAGCCGAATCGTGCGGTGTGCATCGTAGTCGAAGCCGCGAAAAACGGGATCATTGAGGTAGGCGACCATGTCACAACGAAGCTCTGAGGATCCGCAGCCAGACGTGTACGTCGGTCTGCTATTCGTATCACTGGCCGCAGTGATCACCGGGATTGTGTTCCTGATGATCGAGTTGCGTCGGTACGACATGCTGTTTTCGTGAGTGCGTCTTGCGACAGCCCGGGGGTTGCATCCCCTGGGCTTGGAGTAGCGACCTGCGCCAGAAGGTGGCCGAGCGATCTCGGCGTGGAAGAGGCCAACAGACGTTGGATGTCACTGATGACGGAGAGTCTTTCAGTTGCATTCGAGCGCTGGTTCAGGCAGCCCACGTTCTGGCGAACGTAGCGACCTTCGAGTGGCCTCATTTGGCTGAGATCGATATGCCACTGGTCGAGGGCTGAACTCTCACGCATTCTCCGCTACACTTTCCCGATCAGAAACGTCGCTCCGTGTGGGCGAGGATCTCCTGGGAACCGAGAGTCATGAAGCGGATTGAACAGGTGGCGGGGACCGGCGTGCCCTTGCTGTTGGACGATATCGATACCGACCGGATCATCCCGGCGCGGTTCTTGCGATGCGTCAGCTTTGAGGGAATCGGCGAACACGCTTTCGCCGACGACCGCAAACAGGACTCCACTCACCCCTTCAACAAAGCCGTCTACCGCTCGGCCAGTGTCTTGGTCGCCGGGCGGAACTTCGGCTGTGGGTCGAGCCGCGAGCATGCGCCGCAGTCGCTGATGCGGTGGGGGATTCAGGCGATCGTGGCCGAGTCGTACGCCGAGATTTTCTTCGGCAACTGCACCTCGCTGGGAGTCCCAGCGGTCTGTGCTTCACGCGGCGACCTGGAGCAGATGGCTGCCGCGATCATCGCTGAACCCACGACTTCGGTGCAGGTCGATCTGCTGACCAAGACCGTCACAGTCGGAGCGAAGACCTACCCCATCACCATGCCCAAGAGCGCCCACGAGTCGCTGACCACCGGCCAGTGGGACTTCCTCGGCCAACTGCTGGATGCCCAGCCCGCGATTCGCGAGACGGCGGGGAAGCTGCCGTATCTGAAGTCGTTCGCGGGGTAGTGTCGCGCCTTGATCCCGGTGACGCCCGGTAAGTCCGCCGACACCACGTCGCCTGGTTCATACATCGTACGACTCACGTCAAAAATGTTTGCCAGCGAGCAAATCTCCCGAGGCACCCAGCAGCCTCTGGAGATTTGTGCAGCGAGCCCACATTTTGGATGGTGAGTCGTCAGAAGAACAGGTTCGTGATCCGCTGGTCGATCCCTTCCGAGCTGTGATTGGTGCCCCATCCTCAACGCTTCGACCCGCGCCAACACAGCCCGCTGGGGCGGATGAGTGAAGTCGCCCCTTGGTCGGTAATGACGCCCTGACCTGCGGGAAGTCTCACCTGCGGAGAGTCTCGACGGACCGATTTCTCGGTCGTATGTTTTTTTCTGGATCTCATCTGGACATCCTACGCAGGATTGCCTAGGATAAAGCAGTCCGATTTTGCAATTGCTTACGCTTCTTTGGTTTGGTTCCCCTGCTCGTCCGTTCGGATTGTGCATTTTCCAAGACTGAGCAGCTGACTGCAAGAGCACACGAGGTGGCTGATGTTTGGTGCTTGTTGCATCGAGGTCAGACCGACCCCAACCCGGGCGAATCTCGAACCGTACAATGGTCCGCCGGGACCGGTGGTGTCGAGATGGGTTCTCGAGCGCAAAGGCGCAAGTTCAAAGCATGAGCATGAAACTGTATGTGGGCAATTTGTCGTTCAAGACGACAACCGATGACCTGCGAGCGGCTGTGGAACAGTACGCTCCCGTCACATCAATCGATGTGGTGATGGACCGGATGACCGGTCAGTCGCGAGGGTTCGCCTTCGTGGAAGTCGGCGAAAACGGCGAAGCTGTGGTCGAAGCGCTGAACGGTGCTGACCTCCAGGGGCGCAAGCTCGTGGTCAATGAAGCTCGTCCCCGTGAAGACCGTCGTCCTGGCGGTGGTGGTGGGGGCAGTGGTGGTGGTGGAGGCGGCGGCGGCTACCGTGGTGGTAGCGGCGGCGGCGGTGGAGGCGGCGGTGGCGGCGGCTACCGTGGTGGTAGCGGCGGTGGCGACCGCGGTGGAAGCGGCGGCGGCGGCGGCGGTGGATACCGTGGGGGCGGCGATCGTGGCGGAAGCAGCGATCGTGGCGGCGGCGGCGGCGGTGGGGATCGCGGACGGGGTCGCCGCTACTAAGCGATGATTCATGGAATCGTCGGGTTCGCCTGACGAGTGATCAAACCAGTCACTGACAAACGAGTCTCAGGGGGGAGAGGGCACACGCCGTCTCCCCTCTTTGCATTGGGTCGCCGTTGGATTTATCGTGTCCCGTGAGCGGCTCTGCGCTCGCCCAATGGAACTGACTTGAGCAACCCGACGCGTCAAGCGAGGAGGAGAGAAAGCGACTTTTCCCTGTGCTTCCCTCGCTGACACATCGGGTGACTGAGCTAAAGTCAGTGCCATTGGGCGAGCGCCCAGCCGCCCACAGAACCGGAATGCCCCCATGAAAACCCGTAAGATCGAAGACATCATCGAGATGTGCCATGTCCGGCCCGGCAAGAAATTCCGGCTCAAGGACCACGACCCCAGCTGGGAGGGGGACAAGAACATCCCCGAGGCCCGCCGCCGCCAGATCGCCGAGTCACTCCTCTCGCAGGATGTCTCCGATCTCTCCGAGGCCCAGGAACTCCTCTACGCCGCTGACACTTGGTCCCTGCTCGTCGTCTTTCAAGCCATGGACGCTGCGGGCAAGGACAGCACCATCAAGCACGTCCTCACCGGTATCAATCCACAAGGCTGCCACGTCACCAGCTTCAAGCAGCCCTCTCAGGAGGAACTTGACCATGACTTCTTGTGGCGGTGTGCGAAGGCTCTCCCTGAGCGCGGCCGAATCGGGATCTTCAACCGCTCCTACTACGAAGAAACCCTCGTCGTCCGTGTGCATCCCGAGTATCTCCAATCCCAGCAACTCCCCGACCTCCAGGCCCCGAATGCCAAGATCAAGAAGTCGTTCTGGAAGGACCGCTTCGAGGACATCAACCACTTCGAGAGCCACCTGACTCGCAACGGCACGGCGATCATTAAATTCTTCCTCAACGTGTCCAAAGAGGAGCAGCGCAAGCGGTTTCTCGATCGGCTCAACGAGCGCGACAAGCTGTGGAAGTTCTCGCTGGGCGATCTGAAGGAGCGGGCTCTGTGGGACGACTACATGGCGGCGTATGAGGAGACGATCGAAGCCACCTCGACGGACGAGGCCCCCTGGTACGTGATCCCCGCCGACAACAAGTGGGTCATGCGGGCCATCGTCGCGCGGGTGATCGTCAACACAATCAAATCGCTCCAGCTCGAATGGCCAAAGGTGCCCGACAGCGACCGGGCGGAAATGGAGAAGGCCAAGCAGCAGTTACTGGCGGAAACGTAGACCGATGTTCGGTCTCGTGAATGCCGTCTCTGTCGCCCCGTGGGGTGAGCCAGCCGCATCGACTCTGCGGTGATTCGCGCCCGATCTTGACGTGAATCCGGCTCTCATGCAGAGCCGCAGAGATCGTTGAGTGAAGCACTGTCGCCTGAGGATGTCGCTGTGCCCGTTGCGCGGCAGCCTGAGCGGTGCATGTGGTCAACGCCACCGCGCAGAGGCCCCCCGACCTCGCTTCAACGAGGGTGCAGAGCTGGTGCTTTCGCGGCGATGTAGAAGCCAAGACCGCATGCTCACCGTCTGTTCTCAGCCACCAGACGGATGAACCGGACAGTGAGGTCATTAAAAAATCAGCCCCGCGGATAGAGCTATCCGTAGGGCCGGAACTGTCGGATTTCCATTTCTGTCCAAGTTTCGGAGTGAAAAATGTCTCAAATCCAATCAGTCTTGAACGGGAATTAAGATCTCGGTTGGGTTTGTCCAAACCGCTCGTGGGTTTGAAGGTGATTGAACCAAGACTTTGTGATGCCGTGAAGCAATGCCTCACTCAGGAACCAGGAATGAACCACCCGCCGCAGCTACTGATACTGCGGGATCGCGTAGGATTGTCGACACTTCAGAACTCCTTCGCCGACTTACCCCTTTCCGATTCCGCCTGTATTCTATACCGGGTGCGGTGGCGAGGGAATTCGAAAAAAGAGGGGTGGCGAATTGATTTCGTAAAAAAGTGAACGCAGTTTTAGAATCGGTGTTTAACACACAGGCAGAGCCAGTCCTCTGTTTTTTCTGTCCCTATTGTTCTGTCTACAGTCTTACCGAATTCGACTGCTGGAGTTCTGGGAACACGTTGTAACGTAGCTGTCCATTGTGCGAATCAGAGTCCCCAGATTCAGGGACATGAGAGACGGCGAGGAACGCAAACGCCGAAACTGGTCTTGAACTTCCGGTATTGGCCCATTTTGATCGCACACTGGACAGCTACGGGCTATTTCTCTTTCGTGCCGAGGTCTGGCTTCGCGGGCTCCACGGCTCCCGACAGATTCACCGCGACCGCATGCGCCCAACCCGCGGACCCGCTCGCGATCATCAGCCAGACGTAGTGAATCTCCTCAGCGAACACGCCGCCAAGGGCAAAGGCGGCGCACAGGACAACCACAGCCACAAGGGCGTTGATGATCGCCAGCTTCCACTTCCCGAGCAGTCCCATCCCCGCACCCGGCAGCAGGAAGTTGAGGATTCGGGCTCGTATGGCGAGGGACATCATGCACCAAATGAATGGGAGGTCGGAGAGTCTCTGAATGAAGTGAGGCACGACGCACACTGCGGGAGTGTCGCCTATCGCTCCGCGATCGGACGTTCTTTCGCGGAGCGAAAGACGACACACTTCGAGGCCCTGCGCGGGTCACCCGGGCTCGTCGTGTTCCACGAGCCCCTCGACTTCTGCCTGGACCATCGAGTCGGGCAGGTTCGTCAGATCCTTCCTCCACTCCCGTCTCACCAGCGGTTTCAAGGTGGGCGTCACATGATCCCGCCACTCTCCCAGGAACAGCGGCGGGGCCACGACCCACAAGAAGTCGAACCGCTTCTCCAGCTTCGCACGCTCCAGATAGCCGACCAGTTCCTTACTGAAGGTGGCCGCTGTGACATGGCGGTAGTCGGAACGCGGCTCTGCCGCGTACCGGTTTTCCCCGCTCGAAACGAACAGCGACGCACGGTCAGTTTCGCGTTCTCCCTCGCGCAGCCGCCCCTCGGGGAAGTCGAAGCTCTCGACCTTGGTCCAGTGCTCTTCGTCCGGATCTCGCGCGAACACTCGTGCCCGTCCCCGGTCGGCGATCAGAATCCAAGTCGTCATGTTATCCTCGCATGTCACAGTCGACCGAAGTGCGGGACTGATGGCGGCATCGACGATCGGTCAGACAAGTCTGACCCACGGTCCACGGTCTCTAACCGCTCGCCTCATGGTCCGCTTCCGCACACTTCCGCACATCGCCGCACAGTCAATCCGTTGTGAGACGATGCTCTGCGGAAGTGTTGTGAGATATGGCAAATCATGTGCCCAAGCGAGTTCGGCGATTTCTCAGAACCCGCCGTCACTGCAAACCGATAGCGCGCGGGTGGACGTAAGTCCCGTTTGAGAAACAAGAGTCGTCATTCGCGGAGCGAAAGGCGACAATCAGACAGTTATTCCGCGAACGATCCAAAGTCCCCCGTGCCAGGTGCGACGTGTCCGACCGAACGATATCGAATGAGATTCCAGCGTCGAGCGACACGGCGGACTTAGGCAGGCGGGCGATAATCATCTCCCCCCCGCTGGCCTAGGGAGCAGTCCCGAAATAGATTCCGGTTTTCGTCGTAGGACGGACTTCCAGTCCGTCCAAACGTAAGACGGACTGGAAGTCCGTCTTACGTTTGCAAATCCTCCTCTTATTCCGGGACAATTCCTAAGTGGGGGGGCCACTCGACCATGAACTCAATTCAATCTCGCCCCGGAGTCGTTTCCAGAGGCTGTGTCGCCGGTTCTCCCCGGCGGACTAGCCACACGAGGAGCGATGCCCCGAAGACGAACAACCCCATGCTGTACCACTGCGAGATCGTCAGCGAGGTGCCGAACCGGCCCGGCTCGTCGTTGCGGATAAACTCGATCAGGAACCGTGTGCAGGCATAGGCCATGCACCCCAGTGCCAGCAACTGGCCGTTTCGAGATCGGAGCGGGAACAGGTTCCACAGAATGGTGCCCAGCAAGAATCCGTCGATCGAGCTATAGACCTGCGTCGGATGCAGCGGCATCGTGACCAGCGTGTTCGGGTTGAGCAGCCCGCGATGGACCAGATCGAGCCAGGGCACGCTGTCTTTGGGGAATTGAATCGCCCACGGCAGGTCGCACGGGTCGCCGAAGCAACAGCCGTTGAGCAAGCACCCAATCCGGCCAAACCCGACGCCGATGAAGACGCCCGGAATGATGATATCGACCATCAACATCGCGGGGAGCTTTCGCATGCGGCAGAACAGGAAGAACCCGATCGCCCCTCCGACCAGTGCCCCGATGAGTACGAGTCCGCCTTCGGTGAGGTTGACTGCGGCCAGGAGATAGTCGGGGAGCGTCTGGCACTTGGCAAAAATCTGCCTCCAATACTGCCCTAGATATGCCAATCGCCCTCCCGTCACGCCCGAGATCAGCAACCAGAAACTGACATCCGAAAAGATCTCGGGATCGAGTCCGATGCGTCGGGCGCGGATGCGAGAGAGCCACAACCCGCTGACGAACCCGACCAGCACCAGCATCCCATATCCAAAGACCGGCAGCCTCTGGGGACCGACTGCGGGCAGCACGAAGGCCGAGGCCAGGAGCGCACCGCCCCAGAACCAGACCGCCTGTTTCGCCTCCGCTGACAGCCCCTTCTCGCGAATGAACTGGACCGCCAGCCAGACCAGAAACGCGGCTGCCAGCACCCACGTCAGCCCGAACCCCGGCACGCCTGACACGGGATCGCGCTCGCCGATCGCGAAGGGATGCTTGAGCAGGATGTAGATCAGAACTTGGCGCATCCGAGGGGCTTTCTGGGGGTCTGGGTATCGTAGCCACCTTCGCCAGAAGGTGGGAGACTTGGATCGATACCCTGGGAGCGAACAGGCTTCCGAAGTCTTCACGGCCCTAGGCTGCCGGTTCCGGCAGCCCACGTTCTGGCGAACGTAGCTACCTCGACTTTTGCACATTTACATACTCATTGCCACGAGGTTTTCCAGGAGTTGTTTGACTTTTCTCGACCCTGGT
>JAYTWO010000664.1:0-2678 GCA_043743415.1 Planctomycetota bacterium | reverse complement strand
TTCGTCCCTGGCGGGACTGGTCCGCTCGCATCGCGACGCCACCCACCGTTGAAACGGTGGGCTATTTTCCACCGTCCCTACCGGGACGAAGAACGGACTAGTCACGGACAGCCAGCGAACAATCACACAGTGCGTCTCGCACTCGTGCGTCAATGCGGTGTCCGACAAAACGCCACCTCGCTGGCCGGGGTGATTCCCGCGCTGGTGCGCTACCGTATCGCACCAGCGCTGGAACCACGGGGAAAAGCCCCAGTGGCGGGGAGACGATTTACACTTTCTGCTTACCTCAGATCATGCAGACCGAGTCAAATACAGGCTTGGTGAATCGAGAAATCGATCCGGAATTACGGGAGTTCGCGAATGCGAATGCCTTTCATATCAATCGGTGCCCCTTCGCTTTCCAGGCACAGGAACCCGGTCTTCGGTTCGCAGTTGTTGCCGCCGGAGACCTCTTCGCCATTGACCCACAACCGGACCTCGCCGTTGATCGCGCGGATGTAGTAGTGGTTCCATTTTCCGATGCCCAGGCTCAGGTCTTTGCGGGGGAAGCTGCGCTGGCTCTTGCCAGGGGCCTTGGGCTCGAAGGGCGTCATGCTTGAACTGCCGACCGGGAACACGTCGCCATTGGTGGTGAACCAGTCGGACTTCTTGCCCTGTGACTTTTCGTACTGCTCGGCGTACCCGTGGTCGAGAATCTGGACCTCGATCCCGCCGGGTGGCAGCTGTCCCGGCTTGAGGTTCTCGAACGCCTTGTCCGGTGCCCAGAGGAAGATCCCCGAGTTACCGCCCGACTGGTTGTGCCGCCACGTCGCGACCAGTTCGAAGTTCGTGTACTTCTTCTGGGAGCGTGTCACGCCGACCGGAGTGCCGGTGCAGTGGACTGCGTCCTCCTTCCAGGTGAACGTCCCCGGATCGGTATTGAGCCGGTCAAAGTCCGCCTCAGCCAGAGAGACCCAACCGGGTCCAGTGCCGTCAATGAAGGCTTTCGTGACAACGGGGGCGTCCTCGGCAGACACCGCTGAGAGACCAACCAACAGAGCAAGAAACGCCAGACGATTCATGGATGGGCCTACTGGGGAGAGTGGTGGAAGGGGAGTACCACAGAAGATGACCATTGATGAAGACAGTACGCCCCCCCGGATTAGAGCCTGTCGATGCGATCCCCGCCACTCTGGACTCCACCGGGCATGGGAGCCACCGTGTGAACTCTCACCGGCTCGCCTGACAAGTGCCTCGCCACCGCATAGCATGCGAGGTGGGATGGAATCAGTGCCTGTATGGAATGGCTCGATGACCGACGAGAACGATGAGACAGAAGAACTGCCGCCAACGCTCAATGAACTGGCGTGGGATCTGGTGCAGCAGGCTTTGAACGTGGCGGATGACCTGCGGATCGAGCCGGTCGACAACGACAGCGGGGCGTGCATCCTCGATTTTGGGATCGAGGCTCCGGGATCGATCGGAGCGGGGCTGGCCTTGGCAGAGGTGTGCCTGGCCAGTTTGGCGGAGGTCTCGATTCATCCCGGCGAGGTGGCAGGGGTCGGCTGGCCGCATTTGTTTGTGCAGACCGATGCTCCCCTGGAGGCGTGCCTGCTGAGCCAGTATGCAGGGTGGAAGGTCTCGGTCGGGAAGTATTTCGCGATGGGGTCGGGGCCGATGCGGGCCGCCTATGCGAATGAGGCGATCTTCAAGGAACTCGACTACCGCGAGGCGGCGGATGCCGTCGTCGGCGTCCTGGAGTCGAGTAAATTCCCCACGAAGGCCGTCATCGCAGAGATCGCCAAGAAGTGCGGCGTTGAGCCGGAGCAGGTGGCCCTGCTGGTGGCCCCCACGGCGAGCTTGGCCGGGAACATGCAGGTCGTGGCCCGCAGCGTCGAGACCGCTCTGCACAAGCTGCACACGCTGGGCTTTGATATCTCTCGCGTCGAATGCGGCAGCGGGACCGCTCCGATTCCGCCGGTGGCTGCGGATGACATGAGCGGGATTGGTCGCACGAACGACGCCGTACTCTACGGCGGCAGGGTCACGCTGTGGGTCAATGGGGATGACGACGACCTGCTGACCCTGGGGCCGCGAGTGCCATCGAGTGCCTCGGCAGCGTACGGTCAGCCGTTCCTGAAGATCTTCGAGGCCGCGGGACGGGACTTCTACAAGATCGACCCGCTGCTGTTCAGCCCCGCCGAGGTGGTGATCCACAACGTCGACACCGGTCGAGTGCATGTCTTCGGTCGGGTGAATCACGAAATATTGCGGGAGTCGTTCGGGTTTTAAAGTGTCCACCAGCGTTTAGCCGCGACGCGAAGGCTTTGCGCAGCGCTGCGGAGCGATTCGTACTACTCACGTCACAAATTTGCGCAGGCTTCGCAAATTTCCGGTGGTCTGGAGACCTCTGTACCCTGAAGGGGTTTCACATCCCAGCCCAGGGTCGCGACGCAGGAGCGCACCCTAGGAAACGTGGACTAGGGAGCCCAACCCTGAAAGGGTTGAACACCCGTGCCGCTCGATCGCGCCGCTCGATGTGGAACCCTTTCAGGGTTCGCTCTCTCGCCGCCAGTTAACCCAGGGTGCGCGACCAAAGCGTCGCGACCCTGGGCTGTGATGGGCCACCCTTTCAGGGTGCAGAGGTCGCGATGACCGCGAGTGGTTTCTGGCTGACGGATGATGGCTGACTGCTTCCC
>JAYTWO010000663.1:0-1587 GCA_043743415.1 Planctomycetota bacterium | reverse complement strand
CGGACTGGAAGTCCGTCGTACTCGCCGCTCCCTCTCAACCCCGAGACCCGTAGGTCAGGTTTCACCTGATCGCTCAGGCACAGCCTAACCTCCCTTGCTGCCGGAAGGAGTGGTCCCAGCATGCAAGCGTATTCCCTCCACGTCATCCGGTCATCAGAAATCGAGAGGAGTTCGACGAGGTCGGGCGGCTTGAAGTCGAAGCCCGGGTCGGATAGATGAGTCGGACGCAGGTGTTTGGTGGATAGCCATGGCGAGAGCATCGACGCACCCAGGAAGCAGGATCGAGTAGTCGCTACGTTCGTCAGAATGTGGGCGGACGCCAATGTGTGATCGCTGAAGCCGACGACTTCCATGTGGAATGTCCCTCAGATTACCGCATTATGCGACCTCGGTGCCACATGCCATACCCTGTTGCTTTTTAATGCTGCTGCAAAGTCCCGGCGGGCGTATGCTCCGCGAGGTCGGCGATCATGTCTCGCGTGGCCTGCTCCACGGCCAGTTCCCAGTCCTTCGCTGCAAACCGATCTTTATATTCCTTCCGACTGGAGGCAAAGAGGATGCCTCGCGAACTGTTGATGAGCGCCCCCGTCCCATCGGCATGAAACGCACTCGCCACATCGGCTGAGGTGCCCCCCTGGCTCCCATATCCGGGGATCAGCAGCGGCACATGCGGCATCAGTTTCCTCAGTTGGGCCAGTTGCTCGGGGTGCGTGGCCCCCACGACGGCTCCGATGCTGCCGTCCAGTTCTGAACCTGAAACAGTGTCGAGAGCCAGCTGCTCGATGACTTCGGCCAGGCACTCGCTGACCGACTTCCCGTCGGTGATCCGGTCCTGCAACATTCCCGATCCGGGGTTGCTCGTCTTCACCAGAATATACAGCCCGGCATTGCGAGCCACCGCCGCCTTCACGAACGGGTCGAGGGTGTCGCGCCCCAGAAACGGGTTGATCGTCAGGGCATCGGATGGCCACGCGGCCGCTTCCGGATCGTCCCCCGCCAGCCACGCCGTAGCGTACCCCTCCGCAGTCGACCCGATGTCGCCGCGCTTGGCATCGGCGATGACGATCAGCCCCCGTTTGCGGGCATGCCGCATCACCGTATTGAGGGCCTCCATCCCGTCCGGCCCGCACTCTTCGAAGAAGGCCACCTGCGGCTTGACCGCCGGAACGAGCGGAGCGACCACATCGATCACGCGAACGCAGAACTCCTCGTACGCCGTCGCCATCTGCAACCGCTTATCCGGCGATGCCTGCCGCGCTCGCGCCAAGATGTCCGCAGGCAATTGATCCATGCGCGGATCCAGCCCCACCAAAGCCGGAGTCCGCTTCGTCCGGATCGCTGCGTTCAGTCGTTCAATGTAGGTCGCCATGCGGCGGATTGTCGCAGACAGAGGCCAGAATGGGAACAAACCGAGCGAGTGCCTTGGTCCGGGTGTGGGCATCAGAAAAGTAGGCAGCGATTCCACGCGGCGCGTCATGATTTAAGGGGAGCCGCAGATGAACGCAGATGAACACAGATGAAGAGGCTCAACAACGAGAGGACATCGCCCCGGTTCATCTCTGATCTGCGTTCATCTGTGTTCATCTG
>JAYTWO010000662.1:0-13380 GCA_043743415.1 Planctomycetota bacterium | reverse complement strand
CAGATGAACACAGATGAACGCAGATCAGAGATGAACCGGGGCGATGTCCTCTCGTTGTTGAGCCTCTTCATCTGTGTTCATCTGCGTTCATCTGCGGCTGCCCTTGAATCATGACGCGCCGCGTGGAATCGCTGCCTACTTTTCTGATGCCCACACCCAGACGCAGCGTGTGCATCTCCAAAGTCGGCAGAGATTCACCACGGAGACACGGAGGCACGGAGCAGAGCAACTTTCGGGATGACTGGCACTAATTTGCCACAGGACGAGAAAGGATCAACAGGATGAACAGGATGCCCATCTGCTGTGTCAGCGGCGGAAACCATCCTGTGGATCCTGTTCATCCTGTCCAATCAAGCGACCAGCACGGCTCACGTGCGTTCTCGCACACAGTGGAGTTCTCCGTGCCTCCGTGCCTCCGTGGTGAATTTCCGACCGCTGCCGACTTTTGTGATGCACACACGCCCTTGTCCCACGTTTGACGGGGAATGGCGAACTGGGCCACAATGGATTCACTGAACTCTCCTCACTGACCAGCGAGTCCCCGGATGCTCCGTTCCCGAATACTGATGACCTGTGTCGGGCTGCTGCTGGTCTGCGGCTGTGGGAGCGAGCAGTATGAGGCTCGACTCAAGGAGACGAATGCCTTCTTCGAGTACCGGCAGTCGCTGGACCGGGTGCTGCAAAGCGGAAACTGGAGCCCGCCGCAGTTTGCGATCTCGATGCGGATTCCGCAGGGGTTCACTCTCAAGCCCGGACCGCGCCCCGTCAAGGAAGGGGAGGCACCGCAAGAAGACACCCGCCAGCCGACCTTCCTGGCTCTGCATTTGCCGGGCCTGGTCGGGGCCTGGCAGGGGGAGTTCCCCGCGGATGACGGGAACCGCCCCGTCTTCCTGTATGTGTGCAGCAATCATCAGTTATATCTCGACTCCGTGAAGAGCAAGGACGGACCAGATCCCGCCACGTTTCTGTCTGATCTTGAGAACTCACTCTCGACCGTGATGCAGGTGACTCTGCCCCTCGGTGAGAGCACCCAGGTTGGAAACAACATTCGCTATGCGGAGACCTGCCCGCGAGATCCCAAGTATGCCCTCCAGAAGAGGTTCACCGGGATCACGTATGTCCCTGAACTCTCGATTGGCGGCGTCGCAATCAAGGCCCAATACTATGGCTATGGCCACGGCAACGGCCCGATCCAAGTTGCCGTGCTGGCCATCTACCCAGCTGGAATTCGGGATCGCATTGAGGACAAGCTGCTCAAGTCGTTGGAGACATTCACCGCGGCCAATCAAGTCCCCTCGCTGAAGTCGGGACCAGCCGGTGGCCAGCCAGCCACGGGCGGCGGCGGGTTTTAGTGACCCGTGGGATAGGCTTCCAGCCTGTCGTTTTCGATGCCAGACAGGTCCGTGCATGACAGGCTGGAAGCCTGTCCCACGGGCCATTCATTCCAATTTCGGACTCATCTGTGCTTCAAATTCTGCCCGCGATTGACCTGCGAGGAGGCCGCTGCGTGCGGCTTCGTCAAGGAGACTATGCCCAGGAGACCGTCTTCGGCGACGACCCGGTCGCGATGGCCCAGCGCTGGGAGGCCGATGGGGGGGACATCCTGCATCTGGTCGACCTCGACGGAGCCAAGGCCGGACGCCCCGTGAACCTCGACGCCATTCGCGGCATTGTGCAGGCCCTCCAGATTCCGGTCGAACTGGGTGGCGGACTCCGCGATGACGAGTCGATCCGGCTGATGCTCGAAGACATCGGCGTCACCCGCGTCATCATCGGCACCCAGGCTCTCAAGCAACCCGACTGGTTCCGCCGCATCGTCGAGCGCTACCCGAATCGCGTGGCCCTCGGCCTCGATGCCCGCGATTCCATGGTCGCCACAGCCGGTTGGCTCGACGTGTCCCAGACCTCGGCCATCGAACTCGCCCGGCAGTACCAAGGGCTTCCACTGGCGGCGCTGATCTACACCAACATCGCCAACGACGGCATGATGCAAGGGGTCGACCGTCCGACGATCGACGACATGCTGGCCCTGGCCGAACTCGGGTTCCCGGTGATCGCCTCGGGTGGCGTCACGAATTTACAGGACATCCGCACGCTGGCTGCCGAGAACGCCCAGCAGCCGAATCTCGTCGGAGCCATCATCGGGCGGGCCCTCTACGAAGGGACGCTCACCGTCGCCGACGCCCGCGCGGCGCGGTAGTGGTTGACTTGTGGGGTCGCAGAATTCGTAAGAATTCGGCCGTCCCCGACCGCGTCGCGACATCGACATCGACTGCGATGCCTGCCAGCGATACATAACACGAGTCCCCCTCCGCACCGCGTCACAGCCACTCGGCCCGTCCCTCGCAGGTTTGTAATTCTCCAGCGGGTCCACCACGATACGGACTCCTGCTGGCGATCCGGCACGGTGTCGGCCAGTCCGAGCACCGGATTTGCGATGAGCCAACGTGCTGCTGATCGCTCCCTTGATGAGGCCCCGTGGAGTTTATGGAACTTCTTGTCGTCCTGTTGATGGTCATCGTCAATGCGTTCTTTGCCGCCTACGAGATCGCCTTGGCCTCGGTCAGCGTGTCGCGATTGCAGGGGCTGGTTCGCGATGGACGCACCGGAGCGGCCTCCGCTCTACAGATGAAAGAGGACATCGAGAAGAGCCTCGCCGTCGTTCAGTTGGGCATCACCCTGGTGGGCCTGATTACCGGAGCCGCCGGGGGCTCCAGCGCGGGGGAGTACATCCAGCCAGTGCTCCAGACATGGGGCCTGAGCAAGGGGACTGCCCAGTTGCTGGCCATTGTCGTGATCGTCATTCCGCTGACCGCCATCTCGATTGTGATCGGCGAGTTGGTTCCGAAGCTGTTCGCTTTGCGCAATAAGGAGTGGGTCTGTCTGCGGCTGTCGCCTCCGATGAAGTGGATCGCCACGAGTGTTTGGCCCGCGGTGTGGATGCTGGAAACCTCGGCCTCGGGATTGATGGATCTCAGCGAAAAGCTCTGGACACCCAAGCCCCACGCCGATGCCCGCACGGAGGCGTTGGAGCTGCAAGAACTGCGGGCGATAGCCAGCCTGGCGCGGACTTCGCGGCTGATCGGTGCGAGAGAGGAGAACATCATCCTCGGTGCCGCCCGGCTCTCCAGCCGCCCGGTCGAAGAGGTGCTGCTCCCCGCCGAGCACATCAGCATGCTGAACCTGGAAGACTCGATTGGCGAATGTCTGGTGCGGGCACACCTCGACATGCACACGCGGTTCCCCGTCACCAGTGAACCGGGCAATCCGCAGCAGATCATGGGCTATGTGACCTTCAAGGACATCATCGCCTTCATGAAGCTCAATCCGACCGATCCCACAATGCGAGGGATCGTGAGGAACATCCCCCGCATGCGTAACAACCAGGTCATCTCCAACGTCCTCGAACAGCTCATGAAGATGCACACACACATCGCGCTGATCTGCGATGAGTCCGGGACGGTGCTGGGGATGATTACCCTGGAAGACATTATCGAAGAGCTGATCGGCGACATCCAGGACGAATATGATCTGCTCCCCGCGCACGTCGTGAAGTCGGGAGCAGGCTGGGTGGCAGGCGGCGGGATCTCACTGCCCAAGCTCAAGGAGCTGACCGGGGTCGATCTGGAATCGTGCCTGCCGGAGGGTGAGATCCACAACCTCAGCGGCTGGATCATCGGCCACCTCGGCCAGCCCCCCACCGGCGGCGAGGTCGTCGATCAGGCCGGTGTGCGAGCTCTCGTCCGCAAGGTGCGTCGGCAGCGGGTGCTGGAAGTGGCGTTGATCACGCCGCAGGGGTGACGTTAGAATATTCACAATCGAGTCATGGATCAGACAGCAGGAACCTCGTCGTGCGTTTGAATGTCGATTCGTGTCACCATTGAGGAAAAAATCATGCCAGCACTTCAGTTCGATCTTGATGCGATGGCTCGCTGGTATGCTTGTGCTCATTTGAAGACCGACCCAGGGATTCAGTCTGTTCACTATCTCCCACATCATGCGGGAGACAGGAACATCCGACTGGTGGAGGTCAACCACCTCTTGGCGGAACAGCTTGATTCTTCAATGGAGCCAATCGATTTCGGAATCGACACCGGAACAGATTCAGAACATCGATTGTTGGTCTTGGATGTCACGCCCTCTCAATGGCAACGGATCAAATCGGGAGCACTTCGATTGCCACACGAATGGTCACTCGAGAACGCCGTGCATTTCCAGATTCCAGCCGGTGTGAGCATCGAGCAATTCGCGGATCAGGACGATGAATAGCTTCCAGACTCATTGGTGGAAACAAGCGAGATCAGATCACGACATCTTTCAACTTCTTGTCGGTCTTCGCAGCCACCAGCCATGCCATCCGCTGCATTACTTGCAGATGACTACGGAGAAAATTGCCAAGGCCTACTTTTGGCGTTCCGGGTCCCCGCCGCCCAAAGACCACGCTGGCTTTGTTCAATTCCTGAGATTCCTCGGGCAGGTCAAGAAGAGTGAACGAGAACGAGTCGCCCATCTTTTCGAGTTCAAGCGATTTGGTGATTTTCAGCTTTGGATTCGCAGTACCTTACCAATCGCTTTGGAACTTGAGCGTCTCTCACCCAACCTCGCTCAAGACGGGCCGAACGTGGAGTACCCTTGGCCACATCGACAACCTCAATTTGATCCTGCCTCTTACAACTTTCCCTTGTGGGGAAAACTCAAGTCGTCGCGAGGACGGCAGCTGATCAGGGTTATTGCTCATGCTGTGATTCGATTCCATGAGTATTCGGATCTCTAATTCAGATCGAAGGAACAACCACTTGCGCTTGGAACGACATCCGACTCAATCCTGCAACCGCTTCAAATAACCCCGAATACACCCCGCTGAGCCGATGAACCCGGCGTCGCCGCCGAGGGAGGCGTAGTCGATGATCGTCCGCTGGGCCGGGATCGGGAAGGCCCTCGCCTTGACCTCGTCCCGCACCTTGGCGATGAACCGCCGTCCGAGTTCGCTGTTGTGCTGGTCGAATGTCATCGCTCCGCCGAACAGCACCATCGCCGGGTTCAGCGTGTGCATGATGTTCACGGTGCCGATCGCCAGATAGACAGCTGTCTCCATGATGAGCCGGTCGGCCAGGCCGTCGCCCGCCTTGGCCTCTTCGGCGATCACGATGGGGGTCACCGTCTCGTTGTTTTCGATGCGGGCTCGCAGGGACGATTTGGCCCCAGCGGCCAGGGCTTCCTTGCACCGCCGCAGCAGGCCCTTCGCCCCGGCATAGAGTTCGACCGATCCGTGAATGCCGTGTTCCGAGCGCGGGCCACCCTCGTGCTGGATAATCATGTGACCGCATTCAGCGGCGTGGGAGTGAGCCCCCTCCCACACCTGTCCATTGAGGACGATCCCGCCGCCGACGCCGGTCCCCAGCGTCCAGAACATCAGGCTGCTCATCCCTTGTGCTCGGCCCAGCCAGCTCTCGCCCAGGGCTGCGGCATTGGCATCATTCTGAAGCACCACCGGCAGCCCGAATCGCTCGTGGACTAATTGCTTGATGGGGAGGTTTTGCCAGCCCGGCAGATTGAACGGGTGGAAGATGATCCCGGCGGGGATGTCCATTGTGCCGGGAGCGGCGATGCCGATGCCGACGATCTGCGGGCGGGACTGGCTCTCGGCGATGATGCGGTCGATGACGGCATACAGGTGGGCCAGCCCCTCGTCCCGCCCGGCGTCGAGCTTGATCGGAAAAGCGGCGTTCGCCAGGACAGCCCCGTCCTCGCGAACCACCCCGGCCTTGATGCGGGTGCCGCCGATATCAATCCCCACGTAACAGGGGAGCGGGTTCACGATCTGTTCGGGGAGAGGTGGTTGAGTCATGGGGGAAGTCTACGGAATCCGTGCGGGTGTCAACCAGCCTGTCGGGCTGAGAGCCACTCAGCCCCAGAGCCCGTGCCGTGACGTAGGGTGGGACAAGCTCGCTTTGGAGCGCTGGCCCCCCTTGTCTGGCACGTGTTCTCTGAAGGGTGGGCCTGCGCCCAAAGCGGCCAGTCCCACCCTACGGGACTCACCCCCACAGCCCGTGGAGGGTCTCTTCCTCCAGCACTCCCAGTGGGAACTTCTGGCTGAAGGGATGGTCTGCGATACCGGCGAATTGTCGCAGGGCCTGGTGGATCTGTTCGGGGCGGACGCGGACGCCTTGCTCCTTGTTGGTGGCCAGTGATTGGGGATCGAGCGGGACGTGGAGTTGCTTCTCATCGGTGGCCCCGATGACGCGGTTGCCTTTGATCCCCTGGCCGAGGAACATCATCGAGCCGATCGACCAGTGGTCTTTGCCGTTGCCGTTGTTGTAGGTCGGCGTGCGGCCCATTTCACTCTGGATGATCAACACCATCTGGTCGCGGATCTTCAGCTCCTCAGCCCGCCGCATGATGTAGGCGATCCCGGCCAGGAACTCGGGGATGAGCTTCATCTGGTCGGTGTCGTTGTTGGCGTGGCTGTCGAACTGGCCGATGGAGAGATTGGCCGAGACGCAGACGCCCGCCTTGAACGAGGCCAGCGCGATCTCGGCCTGCTGCGAGAGCCGCTCCTGGGGGATGTCCTTCGGGATGTAGGCGGAGACTCGCTCCAGGGCCTTCGAATTCACCTGGGCGGCATACAGCATGTTCTCGGCCCGCTCCAATCGCGGCAGTCTGGGTTCCTTCGCTCGTGCCGCGTTCTGCTCAGCGAGGGCTTGTTCGATCCGATCCAGCGCGAAGTCGTCGTGGAATGGTGACCGCGCGTTTCCCTCGACATGGTCGGCGTTGGCGATGCGTTGCAGCGAAGGGACATACGGCACGCGGGACATCGCCACGAGGTTCCCCGTGGCCGAGTAGTTGCCGAACGTCAGAAACGAGATCGGACAGGTCGGCCCCTGGCACGCAGCCACGAGAGCTGCGAACGTGGGGTAGGCCATGCTGTCGAGCTTGCCGGTCGCCATATAGCGTGCGCCCGGCGAGTGATTGTTCACCGAGTAGTCGAGGCCATTCAGCACGAGCAGCTCATCGCCGAACTCGGCGTAGAAGTCTTCGTTGCTCAGACCACCTTGCTGATGCTTGGCGGTCGGGGCGAACTTGTGAGCCCCGCGCGTGAGGATGTCCCCCTCCTTGTAGAGGCGATTGATCTCGTTGATCCCCTTGGGGTCCATCAGATAGGTCGTATCCCAGCCACCCGAGGCGTTGAGGACGACATAGTACGGCCCGCCATACGGCTCGTTCTTCGGCTGCTCTTGAGCTGAGACCGAACGTGTACAGGGCAGCGCGAGACCGAGTCCCGCGAGGCCGCAGAGTTTTAGAAAGTTGCGTCGCATGAGAGACTCACTCGTACAGGAACTCGGGTGTCGTAGCCGAACTCGTGAGAGTTCGGACCGAAGTCTTACGACTTCGGCTACTCGTATAAAAACTCGGGCCGCCGGAGCAGGTAGGTCACCACCCCGCGCCACGCGCGGATCGTGTACTGCGGGTCGGGTGGCACATCCGGCATCTCGCGGCGGCATTGGTAAATCTCGCGAGTTTCAAGGCCCGTCTGCTGCTTGGCATCGCTGACGATCCCCGCGAATAACTGGAAGGTGCGTTCGACATCGGGCGAATCGACAGCGTCCTGCTGGCCGAGAATGCGCTCATGCAGATGCACGATCACCCGGCGGATCGCGAGGTCGCCTTCCGGTGACGCTCCCGGCACATCGCTCGGCTCAATGCCCAGAAAGAGTTGCCGGTCGGCGAGGGGACGCATGAAATCCTTGATCGTTTGGATGCAGGCCACATCGTTCGCCAGCATTCGCTGAATCGCCCCCATCGCCCCGCTCGGGTCGGCGGCGCGTTCGGTCACTTCCTGGGAATCGATGCCGCCATACAGCATCGCCAGTTGATCCTCCAACCGCCCCCACGGCTGGCCGAACACAGCTCCGACCTTGCGCTCCAGTTGCTCGGGGGCCAGCATGCGGACCAGTCCGATGTCATCCAGTTCGGCCTGCCGCGCCGGGTCGCTGGCCACTGTCGCCAAGCCATCGGCGCGGTAGAAGTCGGAGACGATCCAGTCCTGGAAGACCCGTTTGAGGTTGAACTGGGACTGCGCGAACCGAGTGGCGATGGTCTCGATCTGACAGCGTTGCTCGGTGTAGGCCCGACGCTGGGCTGCGAACAGCGGGGCGTCGATCTCTTTCGGCGGGAGCAGTACCTTGCGACCGGTGAGGATGTAATAGACATGCTCGACCATCGCGACCGCAAAGCGATGGTCTTTCGCGGTCCGCTGGCCGAGCCACTGCAACGCTCGCCAACGCTCCTCGGGTGGCAACTCTTCTCCATCAAGACCAGCCGTGAACATGTCCTGATACCACCCCTCCTTCCGACGACCGTAGACCCCCTCAAACCGGTAGTAGTCCTGAAACAACCCGGCCACCGGATCGATCGCCTTGTGACAGACGACGCACTCCGCAGCCTGCATCGTCGGGATCTCGTACTTGGCGGTCACAGCTGCGGCATCGGAGACTCGCGCCGCTAGCTCCAGCGCGTCGATGCCCAGAAAGTGCAGGTAGAACACCCGCGCCCGCTGGCGGTTGCGGTTGGTCTCGGTCGTCGGATAACGCCTCATGTATTGAAACGTGCTCAACAGCCCGGCATGCGGATAGAACCCGGTGGCCGACTCCTGGTCGTCCTCGCGGCCGCGCCCGACAAGGGCCTTGAGCTTGACGGGGATGTACTCGAACGGGTCGTCTGGGTTCTTGAACTGTGGCTTCAGTTCCTCATAGATCCCGTACCCGCGCGCGGTATATGGCGTGACCATGATGTAGTCCGCGGTCACGATTTCGGTGAACGGGCGGTCGTTTCGCACGATGTGTTCGATCAATTTCATCGGCTCGCCGAGGAGGGCCGCGCGATAGTCGTCCGCCAGCTTGTAGCGGGCCTTCTGGCGGGCGTTTTCATCGGCGATGTGGCTCAGGTCGTGATTCTGCGTCCAGTGCCGCGTCTTCTCGAAGTGCGTATACGTGAGAGCCGATTCCGCTCCGTCGTCATACCCGACCGTCAGGAAGATGTCATTGAACCCCTCGCGCAGCCGGTCGTAGAACGCCTCTTCTTGCATCACCGTATCGAGGATCGACGGCAGGGCTTTGAGCCCCTGACCGGCCACTGCCTCCAACTCCGGCTTCGTCGGCAGTCGCCCCGCCAGCGACAACGTGGCCCGGCGTAACAACCGGCGGTCATCGAGCATGGCCACGCCGTCAAAGAACGGCTTCGCGGGCTTGTCATCAGCGGCGATCTGAGTCGGCTGCCCCGGCGGGAGGTTCGCCCGCCGCACGAACTCGCGGAGGATGCGATACCCCGTGGAGTCGGCCTTCAGCACCGCCTCGCCCCCATGCTCCAGCCCACCGCTCGCCTTCAGCAACAGCCGCGACTGCTCTCCCTCTTTGACGCGGGCCATGCGAAGGAACACCTCCCGGTTCTGTCGCAGCGCGACATTCTGCCCCACCCGCTGCGGATCAAGCAGCACCAGCTGGCTGTCTGCCGCATCGCCTCCAGCCTTGTGACATTGGAGACACGACTGCGACCCAACCTTACCCCACACCTCATCGGCAAAGAACCGATCCACGGCTGCCACACAACCCGGCTCACGGGGCAATTGCGACACGTCGCCATAAACGACCACCCCGAGCACACTCAAGGCTGCCGCACTGAAAGCCATCTTGCGAACGCTTAACATCATGGGTGGCTTTCCAAGATTCATTGCTGTGCAGTATGTGTGGGATCAAGTCGATCAGCTGGAAACGAATTGCGGATTAGCTCGAAGAGCCATCGATTCTAACAGCGGAGAACTCTGAGGTGCAAATCTTAGGTGTGCTCGGCATTGGTGCATTGCTGTACACGATCTGCTTCACCGACGACTGCCTCGCATGGTGAGGGTTCAGCACTTCCTGCCTCTCTCACGTCTGCTCACGGAAACCTCGATTGGGAGTCGGGGGCGTCATCGAGTAGGCTCCCCGTGTTCTGAGCATTCAGGCACGAGAGGGATGATCGATCATGGATGAATATGCACGCAGTGCGGTGTTGAGCCGTCGAGACTTCCAGGGTTTGGCTTTGTGCTGGCTGGCAGCTGCGTCGGCGGGTTGTGGGACGCTGATGTATCCCGAACGTCGGGGGCAGTCTCGGACAGGCGGAATCGATTGGACCGTGGCCGGGATGGATACCATTGGGCTGGTTTTGTTCCTCGTCCCCGGCGTGATTGCATTCGCGATCGACTACCACAACGGATCGTTGTTCCTTTCCGAGGGGAGTGCCTCGACCAGCGGCAAGCGGACTCTCCGGACTGTGAAGCTCTCCAGTCCTCACCCTTCACGGGGAGAGATTGCAGCTGTCATATTGAGCGAGACGGGGAAGGCGCTGGACTTCGATGAGGGATCGTTCGTCACTCGACGGATGGAAACTCTCGATGAGTTCTGGTCGACCGAACAATCTCTCATCGCCGAATACCGCCGTGGTGAGGTGATGCTTCGCTGCCAGTCTCCGGAGTGATCTTCGAACCGTGAGGTGGCACCGGTTGGCTCGCTTGGGCCCCGCCGGTGTGCCTTGCACAAGAGGTTTCATCGCGAGCCACCTCTGTTGTAGCCTCCTGCTCCTTCGTCACCCCGGTCGCCCAAAAGCGGCCACCTGGGCCACCCCGCGTAGTGTTCGGTCATGTTGGCCTTGGAGTGACCGAGAACCGATTGCGTGTATTCCAGTCCGAACCGCTGACGCACGGTGTCCGCCGCCGTGTGCCGGAGTTGGTGCGGAATCCAGCGTTCGATGGCCTTGTGGAGCAGATACGATGGAAAAGCATAGGGTTTGCGTATTATGTGCGGGACTCCGATTCATTTCGTGGAACAAGTTCCACGATTGAAATGAGTTTCTCACGGCACTGACGAACGCAGTCAGGTATCGCAACATGCGATTCAGTAACGTCTTATGAACAAGTGGAGGATACCGGACTTGAACCGGTGGCCTCTTGCATGCCATGCAAGCGCTCTACCAACTGAGCTAATCCCCCGAGGCGATCTGCAAACCGTTTGGTGCGGTTTGCACGAGATTGATCGGTTGTCCGGAAAGCAACGATGAGCGAATCTTCGATGAATCCCCGATGAATCGGAACGATATCGGGAGTCGGAGTGACCGTCAAGCATGGGAATGTCGGTGGCAGACGCCAGACAGCCGGGGCGTGACACACCTCGTGAGGCTCCCTTGGGGGGGAGAGGCTGACGGATTTGATTGGTTCGCCGGAGCCAGTCCGTGGTCAATTATGACTCTGCTCTCTCAGAGGGTGATGCAGGCGAGTCCGGGGTTGTGGTCCTGGTCTTTCGGTTCATCCGACGATTTGAGGGGAGCGAGTCTCACTCTCGGAGAGCGTTGCCACCCATTGCAGCTCTGCACCCCAACGGGGCCACGCTGTGAGGGATTTCGCAGGGTCCATGTGTACAAGGTGGCCAACACGATTCCGGCCCCCTCTCCCCCACAGTGGGATCCTCTCCGAATGCCGCGTCGATTGTGGGGGAGTGGGGGGAATACCTTGGAAATCGCCTCGTGGAAATCCTTCACGGCGTTGTCAGAAGGGGTTGATGATTCGAATGGCCGATCTGTCGAACGGTGGCCCGGTGACGATCCCTCGAATTGTCGAATGGAACTGAATACTCGGTGGATGCGATGGCGAGAATCACCGGACCGCTGACAGAGTGAGCGGCACCAGATCGACGGGTGCGAGCGCCGCGTTCAGGCTTCCGCTGCGGAACCCTTCCAGGTCGATCGTCACATACCGGAACCCGAGGGACCGCAGGTGAGCTGCCGTGCGTAGTCGCAGGTCGTCGCTACTCAGGCGAGCCACGGCCTCGACTGGAACCTCGATGCGGGCCAGGTCGTTGGTTTCCAATCGAACTCTCAGTTCTCGAATGCCCAGTAGATCGCGGAGCCAGACCTCGGCGGCGTCGACGCGAGCGACGCGCTCGGGAGTGACCTCGACTCCGTAAGCGATGCGGCTCGACAGGCAGGGACTGGCGGGCTTGTCCCACACTGGCAGGTTCCACTCCAACGCCAGTTCGCGGACCTCCGCTTTGGTCAGGCCGACTTCCAGCAGCGGGCTGCGGACTTGGTGCTGAGTGGCGGCGATCATGCCGGGGCGGTGATCGCCGAGATCGTCGGCGTTGGCCCCGTTGACGAGCATGTCAAACGGCTCGCGCGCGGCCAACTCTTCAATCCGAACATACAACTCAGTCTTGCAGTAGTAGCAGCGGTTACCCGCATTCTGGATGTAACCCGTTTGGGAGAACTCCTGCGTGTCGATGACGACATGCCGGATTCCGATTCGGCGTGCGATGTCGACGGCGTTATCGAGCTCACCGCTGGCCAGACTGGGGCTGACAGCTGTCACGGCGAAGGCCTGCTCTCCGCAGGCGAGCTGGGCCGCACAAGCGACGACCGCGCTATCGACGCCTCCGGAGAACGCCACGGCGACGCGGCCTCCCTGGCGGAGAATGTCGAGCAGCGCCTCGCGTTTTGGGGAGAGTGAGCGGATGGCAAACACCTGAAACAACATCTGGAGCGAAAGTCGTGAGACCTCAGCCGGAACACCCGAGGGAAGTACTTCCGGCCTCAGGATACCATTCCCCGGCCCGTGTGCGCATCACAATAATAGGCAGCGGTCGGAAATTCACCACGGAGGCACGGAGGACTCCACATGTGCGAGTGCACCCGTGAGCCGTGCTGGTCGCTGGATTGGACAGGATCCACAGGATGGGTTCCGTCGCTGACACAGCCTGTGGGCATCCTGTTGATCCTGTTGATCCTGTCAAATCTTCCTCGTCCTTTGGCTAAGTGGTGCCAGTCATCCCAGAGTTGCTCGGCTCCGCGCCTCCGTTCTACTAATCCGCGATTTGTTTTCACGCTGCGCACATTTCATGCGGCTTGGGTGAGGCTTTTGACGGTGGCTGGGCGGGCGGCGAGGAGGGTGGGGAGGGTGGTTTGGCCGGTGGGGGTCAGTTGGTAGCGGTGGGTTTTGGGGATATTTTGGATCAGGCCGTGCATGCGGAGCAGTTTCAGTTTGCGGGTGATTTGGGTCGAGCGTTGGCGGTGGTCGGCGGGCGTCGTGTCGGGGGCGAGGAGGGCGAGCAGGTCGCGATTGCGGAAGCCGTTGATCGCGAATTCGCCGCGGGAGATGGCTTGCAGGAGGTCGGCGGCGTCGGTGGCCATCGGGTTGAGGGCGCGGTAGCTGCGGTCGTCGTGGACGATGCGGCGGCAGAGGGGCGTGCTGATTTCGGCGACGGTGGTGGAGCTGTCGGCGCTGGCCAGGCGGTTGAGGTCGCGTTCGTTGGCGGCTTGGGAGACCTCGGCGCGGTGGTGGAGATCGGCCACACCTTT
>JAYTWO010000661.1:0-5304 GCA_043743415.1 Planctomycetota bacterium | reverse complement strand
GTGGCATGAGAGGAATTACCAGTTATCAGCCGCAGGGCGCTAGCCCACGGTTGAAACCGGACGCTAGCGCGTTCCGGCTGATCGGTAGATTCTCATCTGCCGCTCGCCTTAAAGAGAGACGCATCTCGACACATTTGCTTCCAAAGAGTATCCTCGATAGATGAAGTTGACACCAGCAATGTCCCGTCAACTCCCGCTGAAACCGAGGACATGGCTTTCCCGGTGTGAAGGAGTCACTGTCTGAAATGCCGAATGTCATTCTCAAAGCCCATTATGACGGTGAACACATCGTGCTGGACGAGCCGTTCGAACTTCCGCCAAACGCACCTCTCGTGGTGACGGTGGTTCCGCCGGGGACTGCACAGACAGACCATGAGCGTTCCGCGTGGGCAGTCCTCAGTGCCCAGAGTCTCGCGAGAGCCTATGGCGATGCCGAACCGGAATACACCCTGGATGATCTCCAGCCATGAGCGAGGGTGATGTCGTACTGACACCGATCCCACAAGCAGACGGACTCACCAAGCCTCGCCCGGTGATCTTGCTGCGTCAGATGCCTCCCTTCGGCGACTGGCTGGTTTGCGGCATCAGTACACAACTCCATCAGGAAGTCGTCGGCTTCGACGAGACGATTGGGCCTTCTCATCCTGATTTTCCCCAAAGCGGACTCAAAGCGGCGTCTCTCATCCGTCTGGGTTTCCTGGTAGTCTTGCCTGCCAAGCGATTTCTCGGAATTCTCGGTTCCATTTCTTCTGCACGTCATCAGCAATTGCTTCATCGGCTTGGAGCATTTCTTCAATCACACGGAAGCGTCTGAAGTCGTCGTGAACAGCCCAGGGGTTGCAACCCCTGGGCGTTCAATTAGACGCGAATCGGCACGCCGCGCTCGGCCATGTACCGCTTTGTCTCTTCAATCGTGTACTCACCATAGTGGAAGATGCTGGCGGCGAGGGCCGCGCTGGCTCCGCCCTTCGTAACGGCCTCATACATGTGCTGCGGCGAACCGGCTCCGCCGCTGGCCACGACCGGGATCTCGACCGCATCGGCGACGGCGCGAGTGATCTCCAGATCGAACCCGTTTTTGGTCCCGTCGGCGTCCATGCAGGTTAGCACGATCTCGCCCGCGCCGAGGCGTTCAACCTCTTTCGCCCACGCCACCGCCTCCAGGCCGGTCGACTTGCGACCGCCGTTGATGTGGACATCCCAGAACTCTTTCCCGTCGCGGATCACGCGCTTGGGGTCGATGTTCACCACGATGCACTGGCTGCCGAAACGGAGCGCCGCCTCGCGCACGAAGCCGGGGTTGGTGACAGCTGAGCTATTGATGGAGACCTTGTCGCAACCGGCCTTGAGCAGTTGGCGGATGTCCTCCAGGGTGCGAATTCCGCCGCCGACTGTGAGGGGCATGAAGATCACCTCGCTGGTCCGCTGCACGACATCGATGATGATGTCCCGCTGCTCGTGGCTGGCGGTGATGTCGAGGAAGACGAGTTCGTCGGCTCCCTCGGCTTCATAGCGACGGGCGATCTCGACGGGGTCGCCCGCATCGCGGAGTTGCAGAAAGTTGACCCCCTTCACGACGCGACCGGCGTGAACATCGAGGCAGGGGATGATGCGTTTGGCGAGCATGGGCGGGGGGCCTAGGATGAAGTCGATGGCCGGTTCAGTATACTCGCAATGTCATCGGATCGCAGTCCGATGGAATACAGGAGAGTCCGCGAGTGTGTGCGTCACAAAGCAGGTGGCGATCAGGAATTGACCACGGAGGCACGGAGGCACGGAGAAATGCAGGAGTTCAGCGTTCACGGTGATTCACGAGGGGCAGGTTTCTGGATAGTGTGTGTGTCGTGAATCCCACCCGCTGGCCTCGACATCGCCGCTTGAGCCATCAGCCATCAGCCTTCGGATTCCAGGGGCTGCCCAGCGTGCCAGCTCTTCTCCGTGCCTCCGTGCCTCCGTGGTGAATTCATACCTACTTTTCTGATGCACACACAGTCCGCGAGATTCGTCGTCCGGGTGCCAGCTCGAGCGGATGTGGGCGTCCGTTCTCAGTCGGAGAGTGCAGCCATGATCCAAGTCGCCATGACCGTCGAACAGTTCCTCGACCAGCGGGCTGAAATGCCCGAGGGCGGGCAGTGGGCGGAACTGCATGCCGGGGTGCCGGTGTTTCTGGAACCCCCGGATGTCGATCATGGGACGGTGGTGCTCAATCTGTCGAAGGCTTTCGCGACCTATTTTCATCAGGTCGCTGCGGGGTATGCCTGCTTCGATCATGGGCTGCATGTGGGGCAACAGCCGGATACGGTGTTGTTTCCGGCGGTGAGTCTGTACCTCACCGGGCCGAGGTTCGCGGAGCTGGACAATCCCGTGACGACGACCGCGCCCGCGCTGGTGGTGGAGATTCTGTCGACCCCCGACCGAAAGCAGGGGATCGAGCAGCGGCTGGCTCAATTGCTGCACTGGGACGTGCCGGAGATTTGGACGATTGATCTGAAGGCGAAAACGGTGCAGATCTGGGATCGTCGGGGGGAGCGGTTGTTGAAGGCCGACCAGGTGATTGAGAGCGTCGCGGCACTCCCGGGATTTCGCGTGCCGGTGATCGAGTTGTTTGCGGTGCCGGAGTGGGCCAAGTGAGTCGAGCGCGGGGCGAACGCGTCCCACGAGACTTCCGAAGTCTGGCGGGTAGGTTTTCACGGGCCGCTCCGCTTCGAAGACTTCGCATCGCGGCTAAACGAGCTTGGCACTGAGAACTGAAAACTGACGACTTAAAACAAAAACACCCTCGTGGCGGAAGTCCGTCACGAGGGCATCGTTGATGTTCGGTCCGGCCAGTCCGGCCGCTGCGGTCGGTCCCAGTGCTGGGTCAGTCCCAGTTCTTAGGACTCATGAACCAGAACCACTTATCGGTCTTGGTGCTGAACCGCAGATTCCACGTGCCGTCTTTCCACTCCAACGTCGACTGACGCCAGTTGAGCGGCACTTGCGGATACGGGTAGAACGGGCCGATGTACGGGAAGGCACTCGCATCATACTGACCCGGATAGGTCACCGCGGCGTAGTTGTCGTACTGAGCGTACGTCGGCCAGGCGTATTCGGGGACGTTCGGCTGGTTGTACATCATGTGGCCACCCGCGGGGGAGATGCCTCCACCGGGATGCCCACCCATACCGGGGGCACCCATCGGCGAGCCGTCCATGCCGGGTCCGCCCATCTGCATCTGGGCCTGTTGCATCTGCTGCATCCGAGCCTGCTGCATCTGCTGCATTTGCATCTGCTGAATCTGTGGGTTCTGGCCCATCGCCTGGGGAGGGACGCCCGGAGGCAACTGACCTTCACCCACAGCCAAGCCATTCGGGTAGGCCGGGTGGCCAGCGTATTGCTGCGGAGGAGCCGACATCGGAGCAGCCGCTTGACCACCGACCGACAGTCGGTTCAGCACCTGCTGCACCCCATTGACGCTCTCGGCAGCTTGCTGAGCCCGCTGAGCTTCCGCCGGATTGGAGACATCCCCGATCAGGCTGCACACCCCGTTCTTGAAACGGATTTCGATGTCGTAGCCATTGAGGCCCGCTTCGGCGAGCTGGTCGGCGATGCCTTGGGCGACTTGCTGATTGGACGGCCCGGCAGGCGCCGCAGCAGGCTGCTGATCTTCGAACTCGACCTGCTGAATCGGCTGGCGACTGGCGGACCGGGCCGGAGCCGCGGACTGGATCGCGGTCAGCCGGTTGTCGACCGACTCGATACCGGGAACTCGGGAGGCGACTTGAGTCGCCTTGGCGAGTTGCTCGGCGTTGAGGATTTGACCGACGAGGGTGGCCACGCCATCCACCACTTCGATCTGAATCCCCTTGCCCTTGAGGCCCGCAGCCTTCATTCCCTGGGCAACCTCTTGAGCGATTTCGTCGTTCGACCGCTGGGCCGACTCCTTGGCTGCGGGAGCGGCAGGCCGCTCCGCAGACTTGTCAGCCGGGCGCGAGGCGGCGGGACGAGCAGCGGCGGGACGAGCAGCAGTGGGACGAGCGTTCGACTTGGGCTTTCCGTCAAACGGCCCGGCCAGCACGATGCCGGGGGCTGTTGCGAGCAGTCCCAGGGACAGCACCCATTTCCGTGGCAGAAGCATGAAACTGACTCCTTCAGAGTTCTTTGGTCCAGGGCTGCTTGCCCCAACCGGGAACCGGTGATCTGCGACCGTGTGACGGTTCGACATGGATAGGATCGGTCGGATTGCTCCGACGACATCAACTATTCTGGTTAATTCGGCTGTGACGGATGTTCCGTCACAGGAAAAAGGGTGATTTCTTCAAGTATGACGGCGGAAACTGAGCGGTCGGCAACCCATGCACCCTCCGCACTGCAACTTAAGTATCTTTGTGGTAGTCACTTACGGAAACGCATGAAATGTTGTTCCAGAAGCTGTTCGGAACTGTTCACCCCGCCACCCCAGTCAGGGCCCAGGCGACCCAACCGAGACCAACCCGCGAATACCGCACTGGTCACAGCGTCAGATTCGGCACTCCGATCGACCGGCCATAGGCGCGGGCCAGTTCCTCCGGCGTCATGCCGTAGGCCCGGAGTAAGCTGTCCTGCCAGGTCAGGCCCTCTTTGATGCCGTTGAAAAAGAGTTGGAACTGTTGCGGATTGGCCTGGATCATCTGCTGGACGATGGCGCTGCCCGCTCCGTACTGCCAGCGTTCGAGGGAGTCGGCTCCGAAGAACTCTCCTCCGAAGGTGCCGGACTGCTTGAGCCGGCCCGCCGCTTCCTGTTGACGGCGGGTGATCTCGGGGCTGCTGGGGACGGCGACGCCCGCGATCCAGTCAGCGATCCCCTCGTTGAGCCAGATGGGGATGTGCGTGGTCGACTTATAACGGTGCATGTAGCCGTGGGCGGTTTCGTGGACCAAGACGGCTCCCAGGAACTCCGGGCTGTTCCCTCGGTAACAGGTCACGACGACCCGTCCGTCGGAAACTTGATGGCACAGTCCCTGGACTCCACTCGGTACGGAGTTGTTCATGATCGCCTGCTCGAACTCGGAAAACGCCGCCTCCGCGACGAAGACCAGCACGACGGCCTTTCCCCTCCACACATTGTGACCCGGAGCAAATCCGAACGACTGACCGAGGGCTTCGTTCATCTTGTCGAGTTGCTGAATGTACGGCTTCACCTGAGCGGCGGGCATGTCACTCAGGAACAGAAAATACTGCGTCTCGTGGAGTTGCAGCGGGAGCGTGGGGAAATGAGCGACCGCCTTGGCCAGCAGTTCCTTGCCTTCGTTGACGTACTTCAACTGGTCCTCGGGAGTGATCGGC
>JAYTWO010000660.1:0-4350 GCA_043743415.1 Planctomycetota bacterium | reverse complement strand
GGCTCGACCAACGACAACGGCACCTATGTCAACAGCGAGCCATACGACATCGGCCATATGTTCCATACCTGGTTCAATGCTCTGGGGATTGACTCGCAGAAGACCGAGTACAGCATCAACCAACAGCCACTGCCGATCGCCCACGAAGAGTGCTTCCCCGTCAAAGAACTCCTGACGTAAGGGCCAGCGAGTGCCACGGACGAAACCAAGGCGACACCGTTTATCCTCCGAGAAATCCCCATGCCTCACGATCCGCCCAAGCCGTTCACCGTCATCCCGACCGACCGGCAAATCGCGTCGATCCGCTATTCCCCTAACGGAATGTTCCTCTTCGCAGCGGGACGCGACGGGAAGATCCATCGCTGGGACTTGAGCCAACCCCAGACGACAGCACCGTCAACGGCGCCCCCTCCCCCGCAGAACAGTCAACTGCCACTGCCAATCATCCCCGCGTTGCCGCCGCTCAGCGGTCATGATGGCTGGGTTTCACAAATTGCCTTTCACCCCCAGAGCACACACCTGTTCTCCGCCGACACTTGGGGCCGGTTGATCGGCTGGTCACTCGCGGGCGAGGCACCACTGCCGGTCTGGAACATCAAAGACGCACACGATGGCTGGGTTCGCCAAATCGCCTTGAGCCCCGATGGCGAACGGCTGGCCACTTGCGGACTCGACAAGGCGATTCGCGTGTGGTCAACCCAAGACGGGAAACAGCTGCAGGAGTTCGCGGGGCAGAGCGAGGACATCTACTCGCTGGCGTTTCATCCGGAGGGGAAGTCACTGGTCTCGGGCGATCTCAAGGGGATCGTGAAGCAATGGGACTTGGCCGAGGGCAAGGTGGTGCGGGAATTCGACGCATCGATTCTGTACATGCTTTCGAATATCCAGGATGTCGGCGGGGTCCGCGTGTTGGCGTTTGACACCGTGGGTCAGACTCTCGCGGTGGCCGGTGCGAAGCCAGCCACCGGCGGCTTTGTCGAGGCCCTGCCCCATGTGAAGTTCTTCCAGTGGTCCGATGGAACCGAGTTGCAGACGCTGAACATCGGCGAGAAGACGGAAGGCTTTGTCCACGAACTGGCGTTTCATCCTACGGGCTACTGGATCGGAGTGTGCAGCGGCCAACCGGGTCGCGGTCGCTATTTCTTCCACCGCACGGGGGAGCCAGCCCCCTTCTTGACGGGCGACCAGCAGATGCCGAACTGCCATTCAGTCGCCCTGCACCCTAGCGGCAAACGCCTCGCCGTCATCTCCAACGCGGGCACCTTTGGCCAACAAAGGTCCAAAGCCCGCGAGGGGATCTACCCCGGCAACAGCTCGCCGATCCATGTCTTCGATCTGTCCCCAGCCACCGCGTGATCGCCGCTGGTGAGGGGCCGTCAGGCAATCACCTGCCGGGAGTGTCGTCCTTCGCTCCGCGAAAGCACGTCCTTTCGCGGAGCGAAAGGCGACACTCATTGTTTGACGGCGTCTACGGAGTGGGCAGTCCCTGGACGATGTCGGGAAACAGCCAGGCGAGATGCAGCTCGCGTTTGACCCTCTCGTTCTGGCAACGCTTGTTGAGGCCGTCCGGTGTGTGCCGCGAGGTCGAGGCCCCCGAGAACGTCGGAGGCGGAGCACCGACCCGACTTGCCAGTTCACTGAAGTATTCCCGACGAGTCAGCGGTCGGTCGTCACTCACTAGATATCGCGGACCGGGATCGGGCGAAGTCAGCGCCGCCACGCAGGCCCGCGCTGCATCGTCTCCGTGGATCAGGTTGAGCCACGCCTCCGGGTTCCCCCCGATCGGCTCGCCAGCCCGCAGCTGGTCGACTCGTGCCAGCAGTCGATCGGGACCATAGAGGCCACTCATGCGGAGGATCGTCGCCTGCTCGACTCGTACGCGCAATCGCTGTTCGGCGGCCAGGCAAATCCGCCCGCCGTCCGTGGTCGGCTCCGTGGCCGATGTCTCATCGACCCAACTCCCGTCGTCTTGCCCATAGACGCTGCTGCTCGATACGTACACGAATCGGTCGATGCGCCCCGGCAGCCCCTCCAGCACATGAGTCAGGCCATCGATGTACAGCGACTCCTTCGACCATCCACTGGAGCGATCGTACCCCACGCAGTACAGCACGCGCGAGACACTCGGAAGCACAGAGAGCGTCTCCGGTCGCATCAGATCGGCCATGATCGGCTCGATGCCCTGCGCGGCGAGTTGCTTGGCCTTCTCGGGACTGCGCGTCACAGCGGCCACCGTCTTGCCGCGCTGGAGCCATTGGTGAGCGACCCGCGAGCCGAGAAAGCCGCAGCCGAAGATGAGCAGTTTGTGTGGGTCAGAGTTCATTCGGGGATAACTCCGATCTCTCGCAGGTAGGCCGCCAGCGCGTCCTGCCACGGACGCAGGGTCAAGCCCGTAACGCTCGCGATCTTCGAGCAATCGAGCACGCTGTAGGCGGGTCGCGCGGCACGCGCCCCGAACTCGGCGGTCGTGATTGGAAGGACCGCCGTGGCTAATCCCGCCAGTCGGACGACTTCGCGGGCAACCTCGAACCAGGACGACTCACCGCTGTTCGTGGCGTGGTACAGGCCATACGCCTGCGTCGTCACCAGAGCAGCGATCACTTCCGCCACATCGTGCGTATACGAGGGGACGCAGCATTGATCCGCCACGACCTTCAGTTGCGGCTTCTCTTTCGCGAGTCGCAGCATGGTCAAGACAAAGTTCCCCTTCGACTTTGTGGCGGCCTGACCATACAACCCACACGTGCGGACCACGAAGTGTTGCGGGCAGAGGCTGCGCACGAAGTCTTCTCCCAAGAACTTGCTGGCGGCGTAGACCCCTTGTGGGCCAGGTGGATCGGTCTCGCGGCGCGGGGTGCGGGCCGAACTCCCCAACCCGAAGACGTAATCGGTACTGAAATGTACTAATGTCAGACGGCGCTTGGCACAGGCCAGCGCCAAGCTCCTCGCCCCCCAGGCGTTGACGGCCATCGCCGTCTCGATTTCGGTCTGGGCCTGGTCGACGAGGTTGTACGCCGCCGTGTTGACCACCATGTCGGGCTGCACCCGGTCGAGCATGGCCTGGATGCTGTCGGGGTGCGTGATCTCGACATCGGCATGGGTCAGTGGAATGACCTCTCCGGACAGTTGCCGATGGAGGTCGGTTCCGAGTTGTCCGGTGGCTCCGATGAGTGCGATCCGCATGGTGGGCCTGGGAGTGGATGAATGCGGGTGAGGGGAAGTGGCAGACGGACAAGGACATCCGTCGCGCAGGGCATTGGCTGGCCTCCTTCCAGACCATATCCGACCGGAGAGTTGACTGGCAACAACTTCCCCCGCAGACTTCCCGCCTGCCAGAGCCGGAGCCGGAGAAAGCGATGCAAGTCACCCTCAATGGAACAGAGCAATCCCTCGACGACGGGCTGACGATTGCGCAGCTCTTGGTCCAACTCGGCAAGAACCCGAAGTTCCTGGCTGTGGAGCGGAATTACGAACTGGTCCCGCGCACGCAGCATGCGGAGTGTTTGATCGCCGAGGGGGATACGATCGAGATCGTGACGCTGGTCGGCGGGGGATAAGGTGGCTGTAAAACATGAATCTACCGATATTGCCCTTCCCCTGTCCTGTCCGTTGTGCGACACATCGGTGATGCTGGACGCACAGGTGATCGCATGGATTCGCGACAAGTACCAGGCCGTTTCGCCCGAGCTCGGTGAGCGGGGGCGGAGGTTGTGGGCGGCGGCGGAGGCGCGGTCGTTGGGGTGGGGCGGGGTCACGGCGGTGGCCCGGGCGACGGGGATCTCGGACCGGACGGTCCGCCATGGGATCCAGGAACTGGCGGGCGGGAAATCCGTCGGAGGGGCGGCAGCGGCGTGTCGGGGGTGGGCGGAAGTCGCGGGAGGCAGCCACGCCGGGCGGAATCGCCTGTGGAAAGTCTCGTTGCAAAAGCTCGCGGACAAGACGGGTCTGATCATCGAGGTCAGCCACTTCCCTCCCGGCACAAGCAAGTGGAACAAGATCGAACACCGCCTGTTCTGCCACATCACCCGCACCTGGCAAGGCCCCGCCCTGAAGTCCGCGAGGCAGGCCGCACGGACAGAGGCCATGACCACTGGCAGAAGTCCATCTGCGAGAGAAGCCGCTGGCCCGCGACCGAAGCAGAGCCTTGTTGAAAGGCGTTACAAAGCCGGAGCTTGGGAGCGTGATTTCAAAAGAGCGATCAGGCACAGCCTGACCTACCGGAACTGGCGGTCGCTTTGGGCCGCCAGTGATTCCGGCGGGGTGACCCAGACGCTGCTTTGAGTGTCTGGGTCGCGCAGCGACAAGAGGATTGACAGAGGAGCGTTCGCAATGAGAATCAAGCTTCATCTG
>JAYTWO010000659.1:0-3420 GCA_043743415.1 Planctomycetota bacterium | reverse complement strand
ATCTCGCCGGAGCGCGAGGCGGCCAGTTCGATGGCGGCGAACTGGTCCTCGGCCCCGATCCCCAGCAGGCTCAGCGGGACGCCGATCCCGTTGTTGAAGTTGCCGGGACTTTCGGTGCCGGGGAACTTCGTCGACAGCGCCGAATAGAGCATGTGCCGGGTCGAGGTCTTCCCGACACTCCCCGTGATTCCGATGATGCGGGTACTCAACTGGGTGCGATACCAGGCGGCAAAGTCGACCAGTGCGAGGCGCGTGTCGCTGACTGCAATCGTCGGCAGCGGGAGCGATTCGATGCGCCCCTGCTCGGCCACACACGCGACGGCCCCATGTTCGGCAGCTTCGGCGAGGTGGTCGTGCCCGTCATGGTTCGGGCCACGCAAGGCCCAGAACAGGTCGCCCCGCCGCACCCGCCGGGAGTCGGTCTCCACGCGCAGGAAGGTGTCGTCCTGAAGCATGACCCCAATGGGTCGCCCCTGCACGGCGAGTGACAAATCGCGAAATGTGACCGCACGCATGGCGATCTCCGTCAGGGACAACCCCAGTTTCAGAGTGGGCCGTCCCTGAACTCCACTCCGATACTGTCACGTCGTCAATCGACCGGAGAGAGAATGAAGATTTCAGTCGGAAGGCCGGTCATTACGGCGACTCGACCTCGCGGATTCAGGCAACTTTTCCAACGCCGTGGACTTTGAGGAGGTGCGGCGGTTGCGGCCAGTCGTGAGTTTTACGAGGATGGGAGGCAATCGCCGCGCGACTCACCTCAATGTCGCGAAAGGGGCGTTTTTCAGCGCCGATGATCTGGAATTCCTCATGCCCCTTGCCCGCGATCAGCACGCCATCGCCGGGGCCAGCGGCATGAATGGCCTGTTGAATCGCCGACTCGCGATCCAGGATCACCTGTGGCAGAGTCGACCGGGGCCAGCCCGCGACGATCTGACGCGCGATCGCCTCCGGACATTCCGAGCGCGGATTGTCGCTCGTTACGATCGCGATGTCGGCCTCAGCTGCGGCTCGTCCCATGGGGGCTCGCTTGCCAGGATCGCGGTCTCCACCGGCTCCGAAGACGATGGTCAATCGGCCCTGCACCAGCGGACGCACAGCGGCGATGGCTCCGCGCAGGCCGTCCTCGGTATGGGCATAGTCGACCCACACCTCAAACGGCTGCCCGGCCTGGACCCGCTGCATCCGCCCCGGCACCGAGGAAAGCCGCTCCAGACCGGGGGTCATCTCGGGGAGGCTCAGCCCCAACTGGCGGCAACTGGCGATCGCCGCCAACGCATTGGAAACGTTGTACCGCCCGATCAGCGGCGTGAAGTAGAGAGCCGACTCAATCCCGGCAGTGACCTGAAAGTGCGTGCCGTCCACGCTCTGGTCCAGGATCTCTCCCCGGACCTGAGCGTCGGGATGCAGCCCGTACGTGACCACTGGGGAGGCACCTGTGAACGGCAGCAGCGACATCGCCGCCGGGTCGTCCGCGTTCAGGACCGCCGTCCCTCCCCGCTTGAGGTGACTGAAGATCCGCGACTTGGCCAGTCGGTAATTCTCAAACGTCCCATGGTAATCAAAATGGTCCTGGGTCAGGTTCGTCACCACCGCGACATCGAGCTGAGTCCCCGCAGTACGGCACTGGTCGAGGGCATGGCTGGAGAGTTCGAGGGCCGCGAACCGCACTTGGTTCTTTCGCGTCGAGGCCAGCAGCCTCGCCAACTCGCGACTGCCGGGAGTCGTCAGACTGGCCGGACTGCGACCGATCCCATCGCTGGTCTCGATGGTCCCGATCAGTCCGCTGGGTCCGCGAGCGGCTTCGAGGATCGACCGCACCATCCAGGTGGTGGTGGTCTTCCCATTGGTTCCGGTCACGCCGACCACGCCCAGATGACGGGTGGGGTGAGCAGACAGGGCATGGCACAGCAGGGCGAATGCCTCGCGCACATTCGGCACGATGCACTGCGGCAGAGGACACTCGGCAATGGGGCGATCCAGCAGCAGCGACTTCGCCCCCCGCTGGATGGCCTCCCCGACAAACTCGCGCCCGTGCCGCGAGGTCCCCGGAACTGCCGCGAACAGGCACCCCGCTGTGACCTCTGCCGAGGAGCAGACGGCATCCCGCACCCTCAGATCCGCACAGCCGATGAAGCTGGCGGTGGGGAAGAGATGTCTCAAGCGGACGGTGATCAGCGGCTGCATGCAGTCTCGGGGGTGGAGGAGAGAGAGTGTCGCTACGTTCGCCAGCACGTGGGTGCCGGGATCCGTGTTCGTTCACACAATAGACTTCCGAAGTCTTCTGAGTCTGTTGGCCCCGGAGAGCGGGATTCTGTCCATTCGCGGGGTTGGGTCAAGAGGAGTGCGAGACGCACTTTCTGATTGTCGCCGGGCCACTGTCCAGTCGCAGTGGCCTTCAGCCCTCAATAGTCAGCCAACTCGGCCAATTCATGATCGACCTGATCGATACGACCTCTGCCCCTGAAAGGGGTACAGAAGTCTCCAGACCATCGGATATTTGCGCAGCGTGCGCAGATTTGTGACGTGCGTAGTATGGCGCTCGAACCACTGTTCGATCTCAGTGTCCGATTTGCCTCTGGACTCCGAAGGGGCTGGGTTGGTTTGATGTGTCTCCTGTTGACCCGGGGTACGCCGTGAAGGATTTCTCAGTGATCACGTACGCAAGCTGGCCAACACGTTTCCGGCCCCCTCACCCCGGCCCTCTCCCCCACAGTGAAGTCCTCTCCGAGAGCAGCGTCGATGGTGGGGGAGAGGGGGCAGAACCTTGGGAAACGCCTCGCGGAAATCCTTCACGGCGTTGCCCGTTGGGGACGGGCCAGTGCAAACTCATCGGCCCCCGCTGATCGCCTACTGACAGCGATACGTCTTTTTCTCCCCATCGGCCCCGATCTGGACGGTGAATGTCTCTCCACCGGGCAGGACGCTGGCCTTGATCCACTGCCCGGAACAGTTCACGGTTGGCTCGGTGTTGGCGATGAACTCCTTCGGGGCCTGTTCATCTTCTTTCAGAGCCACGTTGCGGTGCAACTGATACATCGCCTGGAGCGACTTGCAGGCCCGCAGCGTGTCGATGGTTTCTTTGGCTCCGCCCTTGGTCGGGCCGTTGCAGCAGACTGAGACGACTGGGTCGATGGCCTTGACCAGGACCGGGTTGTTGCTGACATTCAATCCGTGGTGCGTGACCATGAACAGGTCGATGTGCCCCAGCGGGTTGTTCGGAGTGACCAGTTCGGCCTCGGTGTTCCAGGTCAGGTCGCCACAGCACAGGAACCGGAACTTGCCGAACTGCATGACGAAGCTGAGGCTGGCGGAGTTGTCGGAGGGGTCGACCGGTTGGGCCTTGTGTTCACTGGCGAAGGGGTTGGGTTGGCCGGTGTTGGCGATGACCTGACGGCTGGCGGTGACGACTTCGATGGT
>JAYTWO010000658.1:0-2530 GCA_043743415.1 Planctomycetota bacterium | reverse complement strand
GGATCGATCCGGGAAGATCAAGGTGTACCAAACCATCGGCGCTGGCGCAAGTCTTCCCATTGCCCGCAGACTACCCATGGGTGCGCGCTGGCCCTGGCCTGGGGTGGACACGACGGAGCGGGAGTGGAGGAGTCCGGTGCGAAAGTTGGTGTCGTTCTTTCAGAAGAGCCGGAATGGTTGGAAGGCGAAGCAGCAGGCGTCGCAGGCGAGAACTAAGAAGGAGCGGAATCAAGTGCGGGCGGTCGAGAAGAGTCGCGCGGGTTGGAGGGCTCGGTCAGAAGCGGCGGAACGTCTGGTGGCGAGTCAGGCGGTGGAAATCGCGGCGCTGAAAAAAAGGGGTGAGTGAAGAATGGCACTGACGCCGCCCTGGAATTCGAATATCAGCGCGGACAATGGTCTGGGGCGGCGGGGATCATTGTTCTATGATCGGAGTGCGAGACACAACTGGTGATTGTCTCCAGCTCCGCACGGCCCTTCTTCTTCATCCGCGGTCAGAAATCTACTGACCACGGATGAAGAGCGACTCGGTGGCTGTTGCGAATTGCAGATCACCCCCTGCTCCGCTCTTCAGTTCCCCTCATCATAATTTTGTTCCCCTGATTTTGTGAACCTCTGCTTCTTGATCGCGGAGACATCCGCCGAATCATGAACCACAAAATCATGGAGAGCCTTCAGGTTCCGACGCTGCTTCATGTCGCCCTTCAAGCCCCCGAGACCGTTCGTGAGTCCAGTCTGCAATGTGTGTCTCGCACTCCTTCTCACACTCCGCCGACTTCTCCGATTGACGTTTCAGGGGGCCAATCCACTGAGACACACAAGCTGACAGACACCCGCCGCTCGTCGGATCACCGACCGAACGACTTGCGGGAATCGATCGGTCCATCGATCATGTGTCGGAACCTGCTGCTCACCCGAGACAAGGAATCGCCGCGCATGGAATGCCTCCTCGACCGCTTTCTGCGTTACGTCCGCATCGACACCCAATCGGACGAAAAGTCTTTGACGTTGCCCTCCACCGCCAAGCAACTGGTCCTCAGCCGGTTGCTGGAGCAGGAGTGCCGCGAGCTGGGGTTGGAGGACGTGTCGATTGATGAGTACGGGATCGTGATGGCCACGATCCCGGCCACCGTGTCGCACGCGGCCCCGCTGATCGTGTGGAACTCGCACGTCGACACCTCACCCGAATACTCCGGGACCAACGTCCAGCCGGTGGTCCACAACGACTATCGAGGCGGCGATCTCGTCCTCCCCGGCGATCCGTCCAAGGTACTCAAGGTCAGCGAGAACCCGCACCTGAATGACCTCTTCGGCAAGACGATCATCACCACCGATGGCACCACGCTGCTCGGTGCCGATGACAAGGCCGGGATCGCCATTATCATGACAGCTGCCGACCGGCTGCTGCGGGACCGGTCGATTCCGTGCGGCCCGGTGCGGGTCTGCTTCACCGTGGATGAGGAGGTCGGGCGGGGGATCGAGGGGCTGGACTTCGCCCAGCTGGGCGGTGTCTGCGGCTACACGCTCGATTCGGGCGGGGTGGGGCGGATCGACACCGAGACCTTCTCAGCCGACCTGGCGATCGTGACAGTCGAGGGCCGCAACACGCATCCCTCGGTCGGGAAAGGGGTGATGGTCAACGCGGTCCGCATCCTCAGCGACTTCATCGCGCGGCTGCCGAGGCAGAATCTCTCCCCCGAGACCACCGATGGGCGGGAGGGGTTCATGCACCCCTATCAGATCCAGGGCGGCGTGGCGTCCTCGTCGTGCCGGATCATCCTGCGCGACTTCGAGACCGAGAATCTCGCGAGGCAGAAAGAACTCCTCGAACGGATCGCCGAGGGCCTGCGCGCCGTCTACCCGGAATGCCGCATCACCATCGAGACAAAAAAGCAGTACCGCAACATGCGAGACGGTCTGCATCAGGAGCCTCGTGCGATCCCTAAAGCGATTCAAGCGGTTCGAGCTGCGGGCATCGAGCCGATCATGGACATCATCCGAGGCGGCACCGACGGAGCCCAAATGACCGAACGCGGCCTGCCCACGCCCAACCTCTCCAGCGGCCAATACAATCCCCACTCGCCACTGGAGTGGACCTGCGTCGAAGAGATGGAAGCGGCAGCTGCGATACTGGTGCAGTTGGCGGTGGCGTGGGGGCAGGAGAAATCGTAAAGCGAAACTCTGATGCCGGCATGTTTCTTGGGCGACTCAAAGCTTAGAATATGCTCAATCGGTGCATTCATTGTCGGGCCAGAACATCAGTTGCCGCGATGCTGAAATCTTAAAAGGCACAACGTCGCCTCGATCCACTTGTCTTCGGATATCGTCTATCAACTCACACATCAAATTGGGTGCCATTCGCAATCGAAAGTATGGCATCTTGACCCAGGGCGGCGTTCCCCGACTTTGTTGGGTCACTTGCGAGTCCAGCCCCGTGTGTGCATCAGAAAAGTAGGCAGTGGCAAAAAAACGCCACTGAGGCGGCAGCGCGATTCGATTCTGGCACTGGGTACATACGGCTGGCAGAGACTCG
>JAYTWO010000657.1:0-9424 GCA_043743415.1 Planctomycetota bacterium | reverse complement strand
CCACCCCCACCCCCCCGGCCCCCTCACGCGCCGGGGTTGGGGGAAAACTACAAACGATCAACAACCCCACCAGAAAAACAACAGGCCGATCAGTCCGCCCTGTGGCTCGACGCGGTCATGCCCACCCGACCCCGGTCCAGTGGACCGCGTCGCCCTGGCACGGGGGACTTACCGGCCGCCCGCTCGCTGTCGGACCGAGTGCTACCCGAGCGCCGGGTGATCGCGATTCGAGGTTCACCTCTTCAGCAGCATCTCCCGCAGACTGATGACAAATCCATGTACCTTGTCGGGAGATTCGAGCACGGCAATCTCCAGCGGTTGATTGCGTCGGGCCAGAACGAGAACTCGCCGCATCATGCCGGAGATCGCAACCAGACCAAATACCATCGCGCATAGATAGCAGAGGCAACTCAGCCCGTTGGAATCTGATGCGTACCTGCCGATCACAAATAGGACACCACAGGCGATCACTCTGTAGATCGTCGACAGACTGAATCGGAGCCGAGTGTCGACCGATTCAATCGACGCCAGAGGAATCCGCAGCACGGCGGACCCGTTCGAGTTGAGGCGGATCACTTCATCGGGATAGACGAGCAAACGAGTCTGCTCCAGTGACAGATCGGCTTCGCCCCAATCGTCATCGTCCCAGTCCTCTTCCACTCGGCGAATGATCGGTTTCATGGCAGTGTCCTCCTGACGATCACGAATTCGCGGTAGCAGAATTCGTCAGAATACTGCCTTCGGAATACTCACTCTCCGACGGCAGAATTCTGACGAATTCTGCTACGTCACGACGTCATCTACTCGGCCTCGGCCACCTTTTTCGCCGCTGTCTTCTTCACGGCCTTCTTCTTGCTCGCGGCCTTCTTCGTGGCGGACTTGGTGGTCTTCTTGGCTGCGGCCTTCTTGCGTGTGGGCTTCTTCCCACCGCCAGCTGCGGCTCGTTCGGCGAGCAGCGGGATCGCTTCTTCGAGGGTGAATGTCGCGACATCGGAGCCTTTGGGGATGGTGGCGTTGACGCTGCCGTGCTTGACGTAGTGGCCGTACTTGCCGTCGTAGATGCCGACCGGTTCGTCGTCCTCGGGGTGCTTGCCGAGGTCGCGGATGGGCTCCGCGCCGGCCTTCACGCGGGCCATCGCCAGCAGTTCCAGCCCGCGTTCCAGCCCGATCGTCAGCACGTCGTCGGTCTTCTGCAACGACTTGAACTTGCGGTTGTGCTCGACGTAGGGACCGAACCGGCCAATCCCGGCGTTGACCGGCTTGCCGTCCTCGGGGTGCGGGCCGAGGTTGCGGGGCATGCTGAGCAGCTTGAGGGCTAGATCGAGCGTCACGCTCGCCGGGTCGGTCCCCTTGGGGATCGACGACCGTTTCGGCTTCGGGTTCTCGTCACTCACCTCACCGAGCTGAACGTATGGCCCGAACCGCCCGGTCAGCGAGAACACCGGCACCCCTTCGTCGGGGTGCATGCCCAGGGCTTCCGGCCCTCGCGCCTTGGCCTCGAACAGCTTGTCGGCCATCTCGTTGTTGATGTCATCCGGGGAGACATCCTCGGGCAGCGGAGCGGTGAGGGTCACCTCCCCTTCGATGCGTTGCAGATACGGCCCGTAGCGACCGATGCGGACCGTGGCGTTCAGCCCTTCGATCGTGACCGAACACGCCTTCTTGGGGTCGATGTTCGCTTCCTGATGCTTGACCGTCGCTTCGAGGCCCTGTTCTCCCGAGTAGAACTGACGCAGGTATGGCAGGTACTCCTGCACCCCGTTGGAGATGTCGTCCAGCGACTGCTCCATCTGGGCGGTGAATTGCAGGTCGACGAGCTTGGGGAAATACTCTTCGAGCAGCTTCGAGACGGCGAACGCCTTGAACGTCGGGATCAGTTGGTTGCCGGTCTTGACGACGTAACCCCGGTCCTGCACCGTGCTGATGATACTCGCATAGGTCGAGGGGCGTCCGACCCCCTCGGCTTCCAGCTTCTTGACGAGCGAGGCTTCCGTGTAACGTGCGGGCGGCTTGGTTTCGTGGCCCAGGGGTTCGATCTTCTGGAGACCGATCTTGTCGAGATACTTCAAGGGAGGCAGAGCCGTATCGCGGTCTTCCAGAGCCGCCTCGGGGTCGTCTGATCCCTCGACATAAGCCCGGAAGAAACCGGGGAACTCGACCACTTGACCAGTGGCGCGGAACTCGGTGTCGGCGGCTTCGATCGTGGCCGATTCCTGGCGTAACCGGGCATCCGCCATCTGGCAGGCCATCGTCCGCTTCCAGATCAGATCGTAGAGTGACAGCTCGCGACCGCTCAGTCGCAGCTCATCGCCGGTCAACATCTCGGTGCCCGCCGGGCGGATCGCTTCGTGGGCCTCCTGGGCATTCTTGGTCTTGCTCGCGAAGACGCGCGGGGTCGGGCTGAGGTAGTCCTGACCGTACGTTTCGGCGATCCGCGTGCGGGCGGCAGTGACGGCTTCCTGCGACAGGTTCACGCTGTCGGTTCGCATGTAGGTGATGTACCCGTCTTCGTACAGCCGCTGAGCGACCTGCATCGTCTCCTTGGCGGAAAGCCGCAGCTTGTTGTTGGCGTCCTGCTGCAGGCTACTGGTGGTGAAGGGGGCGTAGGGGCGGCGAATCGAGGGCTTCGATTCGACTGCCGAAACGGTCCACGGTGCATCCTTAATGCGGGCCTGCACGTCCTTGGCCAACTGCTCGTCGAGCAGCACGACCTTGTCGGCCACCGAGGTCTGCAAGTGCCCGGTGTTTTCGTCGAAGTCCTTGCCGCTGGCGATCCGTTTGCCGCCGACGGTGGAAAGGTCCGCCGTGAACTTGCCCCCCCCCGGTGCGGTCACATAAGCCTTGATGTCCCAGTAGGTGCCGCTGTGGAACGCTAGCCGCTCGAGTTCCCGGGAGACCATGACCCGCACGGCGACGCTCTGGACCCGCCCGGCGGAAAGCTTCGGGGCCACCTTCTTCCACAGCAGCGGGCTGAGGGTGTAGCCGTAGAGCCGGTCGAGGACGCGGCGGGTTTCCTGCGCGCGGACCAGGTTCATGTCGAGGTCGCGGGTGTGCTTGAGAGCATCCAGGATCGCCGGTTTGGTGATTTCGGAAAACACCATCCGCTTGACCGGAACCTTCGGCTGGAGCAGGTCGGCGAGGTGCCAGCCAATGCTCTCACCTTCGCGGTCTTCGTCGGTCGCCAGAATGAGTTCGTCGGCCCCCTTGAGGGCCCGTTTCAACTCGGCGATGGTTTTCTTCTTCTCGGCGGGCACGAGATACAGCGGCGCGAAGTCCTGCTCGACGTTGACGCCCAAGGCCGTCCAGCCCAGCGCTTTCATCTCGGCGGTGACATCGGCGGCCTTTTGTGGCAGGTCGCGAATGTGCCCCACGCTGGCCAGCACCTCGTAGTTGCTGCCCAGGAAACCGCCGATCTTCTTGGCCTTGGCGGGCGATTCCACGATCACCAAGGTCTTCTTGCTCTTCGACTTGTCAGACACCGATCACCCGATTCTTGAGATGCTGTCAGCCAGATGGCCCGTGGGATAGGCTTCCAGCCTGTCATCTTGTTCAAAGAAAGACAGGCTGGAAGCCTATCCTACGTCCCTCTTGCGGGGGGGGTGGGGAGAGCTACAATGCGGCTCGCCACCTTCCGACCACAACAAGTTGTGAGCTTCCTTACGGAATTTCGCGCCGGGTTGTCAAGTCACGGCCCCTGTGCCGAGTTGTCGTTCCCGAACCTCCTGCCGCGTCAATCCCCAGTCTTTTCTGCGGTGAGATGCCGTCGGAACCGGGGAATCAGAACTCGGGAAAAAATCTCGACCGGACTCCCCACGGAGGCCCCAGAGAGTCACCAGCGACACTCGCGACCGAATTTCCGGTCGCGTCTTGCAGCCAAGGATCACGGATGTCGACACCGTTTGAACTCTTCCGCCGGCACCAGAAGGTTCTTCTGGCGGCCGTCACCGGCACAGCTGTGCTCTCCTTCATCGTCTCTGACGCGACGAGTAATTCGGGGGAGATGTCCCCAGTGGGTGTCGCGGCGCTGGTGATTGGGAGCCTGGCTGTGGTGGGCTGGGTGTGGGGTGCCGGAGAAGGCAAATCCGGGGAGAAGGCGATCTTCGGCGGCGTGCTGGGTTTGGCCATTACGTTGATCTTCATGTTCCTGGGGAGGCCGCCTGCCACCATCTCGGCCGCCACGGGGAATATCTCGCGCAGTGATCTCGATGATCTCGGACACCAGCGGAGTCTAGCCAATTCCATGGTCAGCCGGATCTACTATGCCAATTCCATGAATCAGATGATTGCCCGATTTCAGCCTGATCGAGCACGGCCACCGCTCTTCGGTTTCGGCTCCCAGAACCAGACCCAGGAACTGCTGATCTCCGAGTTGCTCAACCGCGAAGCCGATGAGTTGGGAATTGAGGTCACTGACGAAGCGGCGATGACCTTCCTGAAACAGGCTGCGAAGAGTGAATTTGACCCCAAGGACAAGGAACAGCTGACCCAGGAGGTGTTCACCGCTGCCGTCCAGCAGACCGTAGCTACGTTCCCTGGAGCGAAAGAAGACTCGATCATCGAGGCGATCCGCCACGAGATGCGGGCGCGCCAGGCAGCACAGGTGCTGCTCGGCGGGAACCGGATGACCCCCGCCGATGTTTGGGATCTGCACCGCAAGCTGAACACTCGCCAATCGGCCCAGTTTGTGTCGATCCCGGTCGAGGACTTCGTCGACAAGGATGCCAAGCCCAGCGACGCCGATCTCACGAAAACCTTCGACGAGTACAAGTCCAACGTGCCCGGCTTCACTTCCAAGGGAGTCCCCGAAGAGGGCCGACCCGGTCTGTTCCTCCAGCGCCGAGTGCGCGTGGCGTACGTCGAACCGAACTACGAAGCGATCGAGAAGCTGGCGGGCGCGGTCACCGAAGAGGAGATCGTGGCCCGCTACGAGCAGCAGTACAAACGCGAAATGCCTTTGCTGCCCCAGGTTCCCGCCGTCACTCCTGACCCGGCAGCTCCCACCACGGAGAAGCCTGCGGACCCGACAGCTCCGGCCCCCGAAAAGCCCGCCGACCCACCCCAACCAGCGGAAGGCGATCAGCCAGCCGAGGGAGCCAAGCCCGCTGACCCGGCACCTCCGGCCACTGACAAGCCCGCTGACCCGGCTGCCAAGCCAGACGGGGCTTCGTTGCGACCCCGAGCGTCGATGCTCCAACCGGTGGTGCTGATCCAGGATCAACCCGCAGCCGAAGCGGCCAAGCCCGCCGAAGCGACCCCGGCGGCTGAGGCTCCAGCCACCGAGAAGCCCGCCGCTCCGGCAGCCGAAGGCGAAACGCCAGCGGCCCCAGCAGCGGAAGAAAAGCCTGCCGCTGACCAGCCTGCTGGCGATGAGCCCACTCCCCCCGCCGGTGACAAGCCTGCGGAAGTGAAGCCCGAAGGAGACAAGCCCGCGACGGCCCCCCTGACCGTTCCGTCGGTGGACGGCCTGGATCCCGATGGAGATCCAGCCCCGCCGGTCGGTATTCGACCACTGGACGAAGCACTGCGGCTGCAGATCCATGATGAGATCCTGGCCGAAAAGACGAAAGTGCTGCTGGAAGAGAAGATGAGTGCCGCCCGCGATTTCATGAACGACCTGCACCTGGGCGTTTCGGAGTACCTCAACCATCAGAAGACGGACCAGAAGGCTCAGGCCGAGCTGTCCAAGGACGCGATCTCTCCCGAAGACGCCACACAGCAACTCAAGCAGTACGCCAAGAAACACCAACTCCAGTACAGCGAAACACCCGTCCTGCTGACCCTGGAAGAACTTCTCTCTTCGGAAGATCATCCGTTGGGAGGAGCGCGAGTGGGCGAGCAAGGGCGCGTCGTCGACATCCTCAGCCGGAGTCAGGCAGATGTCCTGTACTCCGCATCGACCGCGTTCGACCTCTCCCAGAAGACCAGCTTTGCCTTCTGGAAGATCGAGGACGTGGCTGCCCACATCCCGGCCTCGCTGGACGAGCCGGGCCTGAAGGAGAAGGCCACCCAAGTCTGGCGCACGCTGCAAGCCCGCCCTCTCGCCGAGAAGCGAGCCCAGGAGTTGGTCGACCTCGCATCCAAGTCCGACAAGCCGTTCGCCGAAGCCCTCGCCGAGCAAACCGTTACGGGGAGCGGGAGCAAGAAGGTCTTCCCCATTTCCTCCGGCGAATTCTCTTGGCTGGATCGTCCGTTCGTACCGCAGCAGTCGCGTGGAGACAGCGCCCCACGTCTGGGAGCCATTCAAGGCGTCGAGGGTGCAGGCCCCAGCTTCATGGCCAAGGTCTTCAACGACATGAAACCCGGCGACACCGCGGTGGTGCCGAACGAAGACCGCTCGGTCTTCTACATGACCCGCATCGACAAACGCACTCCCGGTACACCCACCGAAGCCGAAGTCATGCGGAAGCAGTTCCTCGAAAGCCAGGGCGACCTGTCCCAGTACGCCATGCAGCAGTCCCGGGCCCTCGACGGCAACTTCGCCGACCGCTTGTTCATCAAGCACGGGGTGAAGTTGTCGGCCTCTGAGGAGAAGAACGACCAGTAGTGTCGGTCGATTGACGACTCGCACAAAGCCCAGGGGTTGCAACCCCTGGGCTTTCGCATTTCTTCGCGTGTCTGGTTTCTGCCAGACTTCCGAAGTCTCCTCCGTCTTGTATCGAATGTAACGCCAATTCCAGCCAATCCGGGAACTCTGTTCGCAGCGATCACGACTGCCGATACGCTCTGGGGATGATTCGAAGCGTCAGGAGGACCGTACGATGCCCACACTTGATCCGCAGTGGCAAGCCATTGTCGAACGCAGCTTGCAAGAGTTCCTGGTTTGGGTCGGGTTCGGCACCATTGTGGGCCTGACCGCCAAAGCGATCATGCCCGGCAAAGACCCCGGCGGCGCGGTGGCCACCCTGTTGATGGGCATCGTCGGCACCGTGATCGGCTGTGGCACGCTGGTCTTTTTCATGCCGAGTGCGAAGGTCACACCGATCAGCCTGTGGGGCTTTGTGGCGGCGACCAGCGGGGCGTTTTTGCTGCTGGCGTTTTACCGCATCCTCAATACGGGTCGCCGACAGCAGGTCGATGTCTGGCTGGAAGGCCCGACCCCGCGCCGCCGCAATAAAACCGAGCTGCGAGAAGTTGTGCGGCTGTAGGGGAGGCTGTCGGGTGGGACAAGCTCGCTTTGGAGCGCCGGCCCACCACGGATGATGCGTGATCCCCGGAATGGTGGGCCAGCGCCCAAAGCGGCTTGTCCCACCCTACGATCCCATTGTTGTCTTCATTACAACCCGCCCATCGATCGCTATTGTTGCCCTCAGGCAGCACCAAATACTTGCCCGGTCCCAGGAGTTCGTGACCTACCGTCTTGAGAGAGGCTTTCCGTTCTCTCCGAGCGGACCTCATTCGAGCCGAGGTGGATCACCGTCATGCTACCATTCAAACGCAAAAAGCTGTTCGTGAATCGCGGCATCCAGGGAGCCATGGCCCTGCGGTTCGGACTCTACTGGGTGATGTATCACATCTGCCTGTGGAACGGTGCGTTCATGTATTTCTTCCTGAGAGCGCGATTGTCCCAGCTCACCGGCAGCGATCAGCCGATGCTGTCACTGAGCGAGATGTATGCTCTGTTCCTCAAGGAATACCTCCCCATTACCTTTGCGGCGACACTGCTGTTGCCAGCTGTGGTGTATGAATTGATTCGTCAGACCCACCGCATCGCGGGCCCGCTCGTCCGCTTCTCCCACGCCATGCGCGACATGATGGCCGGGAAGACCATTCAGCCGGTCAAGCTGCGAGACGGGGACATGCTGACCGAATTCGAAACACTCTTTAACGAGTTCGTCGCGTTCCACCAATCGAAGCAGCAGTCCCTGGCCCGCATAGAGGCCCAGACCCTGGCAAAAATCGAAGTGCCGGGGCACGCCGCCGACCACGCAGAATCTCAATTGGTCGCGTCAAACGCCGCGATGTAATGGTCAATCAGCGGCTCTTCGCCGGTTCGCCAGACAATCGCGATCACATCGAACCGGCAACGGTGTTCATCCAATTTGTGTTGATGTAGCCAAGCCGCCGCCGCGCGGCTGATCTGCCGCTGTTTGGTGGCGGTCACGGCATCTTCGGGTCGCCCCGCCTCGGTGTGCGAGCGGGTCTTGACCTCGACGAATACGATCGTGTCGCCATCCCGCACGATGAGGTCAATTTCGCCCCACCGGCTGCGACAGTTGCGGGCGAGGATGCGGTAGCCCTTCATCTTCAAGAGCTTCGCGGCCACCCGCTCGCCCCGGTTGCCGAACAGGTAATTCAGCCAGCCACGGGGAAGCATGGGGGGGGAGTGTTGAGTGTTGAGTGTTGAGAAAAGCCCAACGGTTGCAACCGTTGGGCTTTCGGTCGAGCGATACTGCCACTACAGCGACAGCAGCCCCTGGCCCTTCAGGTACGCAATCACGTCGTCGGCCAGGTCGTCGATGCTCTTGGTATTCGCATCGAGAACCAGTTCCGGGCTTTCGGGTGCTTCGTACGGGGCGTTCGGATCGATCCCGGTGAAGTTCTTCAACTCGCCGGAACGGGCCTTCTTGTACAGCCCCTTCGGATCGCGCTTCTCGCAGGTCTCCAGCGAGGCGTTCACGTAGATCTCGTGGAACTCGCCGTTCTTGAACAGCGCCCGCACCGCATCGCGGTCGGCCTTGTACGGCGAGATGAACGCCGTCAACGCAATCACGCCCGCATCCGCGAACAGCTTCGAGACTTCGCCGATCCGGCGGATGTTCTCCGTCCGGTCTTCGGCACTGAAGCCGATGTTCTTGTTCAGACCCATGCGGATGTTGTCGCCATCCAGGATGTAGGTGTGAATGCCCATGGCATTGAGCTTGTGATCGACCGTGTTCGCGACCGTACTCTTGCCGGAAGCGCTGAGTCCGGTAAACCACAGAACAGCCACTTTATGGCCATTCAACTTCTGGCGATCCGCGCTCGACACGCGGTGATCGTGCCAGGTGACATTGGTGGCCTTTTGCTCTGCCATCTCGGAAAAACTCCTGATTTCGTCGGGGGGACCGGACCGCAACCGCCACAGCGCGGTGCATTCATGCGCTCCTCCAAAGCGCCAGTCCCGCTTTCTTCGGTGTGGGAGGAAGTGAAGCCCGGATGCTAGAGCATGCCCGCCTGCGGGGGAAGAGCGGCCTAGGGACGGGTACATTTCCCCGTGTGCATCAGAAAAGTAGGCAGCCATTGCATTCGGCGCGAAATGATTCAAGGGGGGGCCGCAGATGAACACAGATGAACGCAGATGAAGAGGCTCTGCTGCGAGAGGACATCGCCCTGATTCCTCTCTGAGTCTGTGTTCATCTGCGGCTGACCACCTCTTCATTTTCCGAGTCCAGAGCATTTCCTGTTTGAGCGTGCTCTGCATGTCACCTGTCACTCGCAGCACGTC
>JAYTWO010000656.1:0-8067 GCA_043743415.1 Planctomycetota bacterium | reverse complement strand
CCACCCCCACCCCCCCGGCCCCCTCACGCGCCGGGGTTGGGGGAAAACTACAAACGATCAACAACCCCACCAGAAAAACAACAGGCCGATCAGTCCGCCGTGCATTGCGATGCTCAAGTTCCGTCAGGCTCCATCGTGTCAGGTCACGTCACCCAGGCACGGGTCCAATGGCACTGACTCTCGCCACCCGACTCGTTCGCGAGGGCGGACGCTCTGGTGTCTCATCAAGGCTTGGAATTGGGTTGAGCCTCGCCCGCCCGATGGTGGCGGACCCCAAATCAAGCATTGACGGGGCGCGAGGAGGGTCGCTCACTGGCCGGTCAGGACGCGTCTGGGTGGTACGCCTCGCGACGCCCGGCCCCTCGCTGTCGCGTCGGGTGACTGAGGCCAGTGGCCCGCTCGCTGCCGTTTTGTTGACGACTTCTTCTGGTCGCAGGAAACCGCCCCTGCGGTGGCATTGACACGGGACAGTGGCGCAGGCATTCTTTGATGCGTTGTTGACGGATGTGCCCACACGCCACCCTCGCTTGTCGGGGTGGTTCCCGCGCTTCCGCCACTTGGGATTCCAGCCTGACGGCGATCACCCAGTGTGTCTCGCACGTCCTCGCGTGTCCCCCAGAGCTGAATCCTGTTGCCTCACCCGGGCCACTTGCCTCACGCCACGGCGGGCTTCACGGGAATCACTTTGCCATCCAGTGAGGTCTCCCACACGACCAGCATCCGCTCGTCGAGAATGATCGTCCAGTTTTCCCCGTCATCGCGCAGTTCGATCCCCTGCTTCTGCAAGGCTTCGGCCTGAGCCGAGGACTTGGGGGTGATGCCGTCGTCGTGGATGGCCCGAAACGATTCCAGATGCGGCCAGTCCTTCTGAATCGTATTCATGCAGGCCAGGATCGTGCGGCACTGGGCTCCGGGGCTGAATCCGGCCCGTCGGGCGATCGATGTGAGCGTCGCGTATTGGTTCTCTTTCTTCAGTCCGTACAGAATCTCAGCGACAATTTCGGCGCGTAATGACGACATCGGTCTCTCCTGTTCGATCGGTGAGGATAGCCAAGCACATCACCCACCTCCCCCCAGCTATTCGCAGTGTGTGAATCTCGACTCCCACACTACCGCCGATAGGTCGAGACAGCAAGGGTGATGAGTCGCAGGAGGGGAGGTTTATCGTTTCTGGTTGAATGTCGCACGACGCTCGGCTTCGTGACTCACGACGCGGAGCGTCATGCCACATTGCTATCGAATCCAACCGCCGCCAATCACGCGCTCGCCGTCATACATCACCAGAGCCTGACCCGGAGCGACGCCCGTTTGCGGTTCGTCGAACTCGACATGGATCTGGTCGTGGCCCGTCACCGTCACCGTGCAAGGCCCCGGCGTGTGCTGGTAACGAATCTGCGCGGTGCAGCGGACCTCGGTCGGTGGGTCAGCGACCAGCCAGTTGAGCCGATCCGCATCGAGTGATGATCGCCCCAGGTCGGCCTTCGTGCCAATTACCACGCGGTGCGTCTCCGGCTCGATCCGCACGACGAACCTCGGCTCGCCAAAGGCCACGCCCAGTCCCTTCCGCTGGCCGATTGTGAACTGCTGGAACCCGCTGTGCTGGCCCAGGATCTTGCCGCTCGTGTCGACCAGTTCCCCGGCCAAGTCCTGCTCCCCGCGATAGCGCGTCAGGAACCCGGCGTAGTCGTTGTCGGGGATGAAGCAGATTTCCTGCGAGTCCGGCTTGTTGGCCGTTTGAATCCCGGCCTGCCGAGACATCTCGCGGATCGCGGGCTTGGTGTAGCCGCCGACCGGATAGATGACGTGCCGGAGGATCTCCCGCTCGATCCCGAACAGCACGTACGACTGGTCTTTGTCCTTATCCAATCCCCGGAACAGTCCCGGCTGGTCCTCGCCCACATCAAGGAGCTGGGCGTAGTGGCCGCTGGCGATGCAGTCGGCCCCGACCTCCTGGGCGAACTCCCACAACTTCCCGAACTTCAGCCAGATGTTGCACATCACGCAGGGATTCGGTGTCCGCCCGGCGAGGTACTCATCCGCGAAGTAGTCCTTGATCTTTCCAAACGCATCCTGAAAGTTCAGGGCATGAAACGGGATATCGAGCGAATCCGCCACCCGCCTCGCATCCGCGGCATCCCCGGCGCTGCAGCACCCCTGATGATGCGGCTTCAGCGAGACGATCGGCAACTGGCCGACCTCGCAGGTCGGTTCGTCCGCGACCCCGGAGCGCATGAACAGCCCAATCACCTCGTGCCCCTGTTGCTTGAGCAACCAGGCCGAAGCCGAGCTATCCACCCCCCCACTCATCGCCAGGACCACTCGCATCGAAACGTACACCCGTTGGAAATACGAACTGGAACACCTGCCGGAGATTCTAACACAAGGCACAGCAATAGGCACGGAACTACGCGGCACGGCGCTCGCCGGACAGCGTGTCCAACGTCGGTGGCTTCAGCGCGGAGTGTCAGAAACAGTGGCGGATCTCGCAGTGCTGCTCACCGGAACCAACGATCACAGACAACTTCTCCTTTCCAAACATTTTTTGATTGATCCGCCTCGATCGATTGCGTACTGTGAAGTGACGCGGTAGCAAGACTGCGGCTAGACCTGCGGAGGTGCCCATGCTCCTCGCTGAATTCACGTATCACCTGACCTTCGCCCACGGCTTCCGTCAAACGAAGCACTCGAGTGGGCGGTTCTGTGTCTCACACTGTGCCCAGCCCGGCGACGAGGGGCTGTCCCCCGGCTGTGCCGTTCGTTCCGTCGGCCCCGTTCGAGGAGGTGCGCCATGCACGTCGAATCATTTCTGAGGAACAAGGGTGTGGACTTTGATGTCCTGCCCCACCGCACGGAGTACACCGCTTCTCGCATTGCTCAGGCTCTGCATGTGCCCGGTGCCCACTTCGCCAAGACGGTGATCCTGAAGGTCGATCAACAGCCTGTGCTGGTAGTGATTCCGGCCAATCGACTGGTCAGCATCGACCGAGTCCGCGAGGAACTCGGGGCCTCAATGGTGCAACTGGCTGAGGAGTGGGAACTGGTCCGCCTGTTCCCCGACTGCGAACTCGGGGCCATCCCTCCGTTCGGTTCGGAATATCGGCTGGAGACCATCATCGACGATGATCTGGCCCACGACGACGACATCACGTTCGAGGGGAACGTCCGCAGCCGCGCCATTCACATGCGGTATCGCGACTATGCGGAGATCGAACATCCGTACGTGGCGCACATCGTCAACTGAAGAGCGTCGCGCGTCGGGTGGGACCAGCCGCGTTGGGCGCAGTCCCACCATTCGGTAGATGCAGCGTCGAACATGGTGGGCCAGCGCTCGAAGCGAGCTTGTCCCACCCTACGATTTACGGAGTGAGGGAGCATGCCCCAACCAGTTACCCACCCCGTCCGCATTGGCAACGCACAAGCCTTCTGGGGTGACCGGTCCAGTGCGGCAGCGGAGATGCTGGCGCGCGAGCCGGGGCTGAACTATCTGACGCTCGACTATCTGGCTGAGGTGTCGATGTCGCTCTTGGCGAAAGAGCGGGAGCGAGACCCCGGTGGTGGGTATCCGCGAGATTTCGTCGAGGTCGTGCGCTCTCTGGCCCCCTACTGGGCGGGAGGAGGACGCTGCCGGTTGATTGCCAATTCAGGGGGACTCAACCCGTCGGCATGTGCGATCGCCTGTGCGCAGGCCCTTGCCGAAGCGGGTTGTCGCAGCCTCAAGATCGCGGTCGTGACTGGGGATGATGTGCTGGAGCGATTGTGGCACGAGACCGATGACGAGGAGCGGTTGCTGTTCGGACACCTCGATACGAAGGCCCCTCTGGAGAAGATCCGAGATCGGCTGGTCACTGCCAATGCGTACCTCGGAGCTGCCCCCATCGTGAAGGCCCTGAAGCTGGGGGCGGACATTGTGATCACCGGTCGCGTGGCTGATCCGTCGCTGACCGTGGCCCCGTGTCTGTTTCACTTCGGGTGGTCGGACCACGATTGGAACCGAGTGGCCGGTGCGACCATCGCGGGCCACTTGATCGAGTGCGGCACGCAGGTCACCGGCGGCATCTCGACCGACTGGTTGGAGATCCCCGATCCGGCCCACCTGGGCTTTCCGATTGTCGAGGTGGCCAGCGATGGGAGTTGCCTCGTCACCAAGCCGCGCGGTACGGGAGGCTGCGTCACGGCGGCCACGGTCAAGGAGCAACTGGTCTACGAGATCGGCGATCCGGGACACTACTTGAGTCCCGATGTCACTGCCTCGTTTCTGTCTCTGCAGGTCGAGGATCTCGGTCACGACCGCGTGCGTGTCTCCGGGGCATTGGGTCAGCCACCCCCGCCGACGCTAAAAGTCAGTGCGACCTATCGGGACGGATTTCGAGCGGCGGGGACGCTGACGATCTATGGTCGCGATGCGGTCGCCAAGGCCCGTCGTTGCGGCGAGATCGTCCTTCAGCGGCTGCGCGAGGCCGGGCATGTGCTGCGCGAGAGTGTGGTCGAGTGCCTGTCGACGGGTGCCTGTGTGGAAGGGCTGCTCCCCGATCCGATCGCCGCCTCTCAGCTCGAAACGGTATTACGAATCGCTGTGGAAGCGGAGTCGCGAGCTGCCGTCGAGCAGTTCACGCGGGAGTTAGTGCCCCTCATCACTTCCGGTCCGCCGGGGACGACCGGCTATGCCGAAGGGCGTCCTCGCGTGCATTCGGTCTTCCGGTACTGGCCCTGTTTGATTGACCGCTCGCGGGTCGTGCCACGCGTGGAATGCGTGGACACGCTGGCGACCGGGGCACCGACTTCAAACCCATCCGCTGTCGCCTCCGCCACACGAACAGCGCCCGTGCTGGCTGCACCACTGATTCATCCTTCCACCTTCCCCCTTCACCCTTCTTCCCCCCCCACCCTCCGCGACTTCGCCTCTGCCCGCAGTGGAGACAAGGGAGCCAATGCCAACATCGGCGTGCTGGCCAGACGGACGGAGGACTATGCGTTCCTCCGATCGTGGCTGACCGCCGAACGGGTGGCGGCGTACTTCCAACCGCTGGGCATTGAAGCCGTGGACCGCTACGAGTTGCCGAATCTCGACGGACTCAATTTCATTCTGCGCGGTGTACTTCGCAACTCTCTGCGGACCGACGCGCAAGGCAAGGTGCTGGGGCAGGCTCTGCTTGAACTGCCGGTGCCGGATGAGAACGGGCGATGAGAGTGTCGCCTTTCGCTCCGCGAAAGGACGTTCTTTCGCGGAGCGAAAGACGACACTCCCGGAGGCCCGAGGCTTACATGTGAATCGTCCGCCCATCGACCGCGTAGGCGGCCTCCTTCACCGCTTCCGCCAGCGTCGGATGCGCGTGGCAGGTGCGGGCGATGTCTTCGCTGCTGGCTCCGAACTCGATGGCAGCTGTGCATTCGGCGATCAGTTCACCGGCGTGCGGGCCGATGATGTGGATGCCGAGGACTCGATCGGTTTCGGCGTCGGCGAGGATCTTGACCTTGCCATCGGTGGTGCCGCTGGCCCTCGCGCGGCCATTGGCGAGGAACGGGAAGCTCCCCTTGCGGTACTTGCGGCCCTGCTGGGTCAGTTGCTCTTCGGTGAACCCGACGGTGGCGATCTCGGGTTCGGTGTACACCACGCCGGGGATCGCGTCGTAGTTCACATGGCCATAACCGGTGTAAAGGTGTTCGACCGCTGCCACCCCTTCCTCTTCGGCCTTGTGAGCCAGCATCGCGCCGCCGACTACATCGCCGACCGCGAGAATGCCCGCAGCTGAGGTGAGCATGTGCTGGTTGACAGTGATGAAGCCCCGCTTGTCGACCTGCACGCCGACGTTTTCGAGGCCCAGCCCCTGCGTGTTCGGCTTGCGACCGACGGCCACCAGCACGCGGTCGGCGGTCAGGACTTCGCCGCCATCGATCGTGACCTGGCACTCCTTCTTCACGACCTTGGCCCCGGTGACCTTGCAGCCCAGGCGGAACTCGATCCCCTGCTTCTCGAAAATCTTCTTGGCCTCCGCGGCGATCTCGTTGTCCATGCCGGGGAGGATGCGGTCGAGGTATTCCAAGACCGTGACCTTGGCCCCGAGTCGCCGCCAGACCGTGCCGAGTTCCAGGCCGATAACCCCGGCTCCGATGACGATCAAGTGCTTGGGCACCTCGGGATAGCACAGAGCTTCCGTGCTGGTGCCGATGCGGTCGCCATCCATCTCGATGCCGGGCAGCGAGACCGGGGTGCTGCCGGTGGCGATGAGGATGTGTTCGGCCTGGAGTTCCTGTTTGCCGTCCTTGTTCTCGACCGTCACGCGACCGGGAGCGGTGATCGTCGCGGTGCCGAGCACGCGGGTGATCTTGTTCTTCTTCATCAACCCGTCGATGCCGCTCCCGAGGGTGCGAACCACCGACTCCTTGTGCTGGAGCATCGTGGCCAAGTCCAGCTTCAATGACCCGACCACTACCCCCCGCGCTGCCATCGAGTGCTGGGCCATCTCAAACAGGTGGCTCGATTCGAGGAGCGCCTTCGACGGAATGCAGCCGACGCGCAGACACGTCCCGCCCAGCATCGGTTCCTTCTCGATGACGGTGACGGACTTCTTGAGCTGGGCAGCGCGGATGGCAGCGACATATCCGCCGGGTCCGCCGCCGATGATGATGAGGTCAGGCATGAGTGAGAGGGGAGTGGGGGAGAATGGGGGTGGGGGAGAATGGGAGTGGGGGAGAAAAAGTGACAAGTGGTCAAGTGCCAATGCCTGCCTTGGCACTTGTCACTTGTCACTTGTCACTTGTCACTTGATACATGGCACTTCAGATCTCCAGAATCAACCGTGTCGGGTCCTCGACCACATCCTTGATCCGCTTGAGGAACGACACGGCTTCTCGTCCGTCGACGACGCGGTGGTCGTAGGTCAGGGCGAGGTACATCATGGGGCGGATCACGACTTCGCCGTTGAGGGCGATGGGGCGGTCGACGATGTTGTGCATGCCCAGGACGCCCGACTGCGGGGGGTTGACGATGGGCGTCGAGAGCAGCGAGCCGTACACGCCGCCGTTGCTGATCGTGAATGTGCCGCCCTGCATTTCCTCCATCGAGAGGCGGCCTTCGTTGGCCCGCTTGCCGAAGTCGGCGATGGCCAACTCGATTTCCGAGAAGCTCATCCGCTCGGCACTCCGCAGGATCGGCACCACCAGCCCCTTGCCCCCGCCGATCGCCACCCCGATGTCGCAGTAATTCGGAAAGATCAGTTCGGTCCCTTCCAGCCGCGCCCCGATGGCCGGGAACTGATTCAAGGCATCGACAGTGGCCTTCACGAAGAACGACATGAAGCCCAGCTTGATCCCGTGCTTCTTGGTGAACGCATCCTGGTATTGCTCGCGGGCCTTCTTAATGGCCGAGACATCGCACTCGTTGAAGGTCGTGAGGAGAGCGGCGTTGGACTGGGCTTCGACGAGTCGGCGGGCGATCGTCTGCCGCATGATCGACATCGGCTGGCGGCGCTCTTCGCGGACTCCGGTGGCGACTGAGGGCTTAGACGGAGTGGAGGCGGCGGTCTTCTGCACATCTTCTTTCAACACTCGCCCGCCGGGGCCAGTCCCCTTGATGCCTGCCGGATCGATCCCGGCTGAGGCGGCAGCAGCAGCAGCAGCGGGCATGACGTGACCGCCGGTCTTGGCAGGGGCGGCTGTGGGGACTGGGGCTGGGGCCACGCCTGCGGGGCGGGGGGCCGGTTCCATCTGGGCGATGACCTCGTTGACGAGGGCTTTGTCGCCGTTCTTCTTGAGGATCTTGGACACGATCCCGGCCACCGGAGCGGGCACGTCAAAGGCGGCCTTCTCGGTCTCGATGACGACGATGTTCTGATCGACATCGACCCAGGTGCCTTCCTTGACCTGCCACTGTCCGATGAAGGCTTCCGTGATCGAGTCGCCCGCTTTGGGGAGCCGAATGTCAACTGGCATGAGAAGTTCCGAGGCTAAGGTGAGGGGAGAGGGGGAGAGGGGCAAAGTGACAAGTGACAAGTGACAAGTGACAAGTGACAAGTGACAAGTGACAAGTGACAAGTGACAAGTGACAAGTGACAAGTGACAAGTGACAAG